>CAZARO010000469.1:0-5104 GCA_964487165.1 uncultured Solibacteraceae bacterium
ACACGGTGGAGCATTCGCACATGCTGGTCGATCTGCTGCATCCCAAGGTGATCGCCTTCGGCGCAGGGGACTGGAAACCCGAGATCATCGCGGTGGCCAAGCAGGCCAACGCCGAGGTTTACGTCGACCGCATGGGTACTACGGACGGCCCCGAAGGCTGGCAATCGGCGATCGATGACGGCGCGGACGGAATTCAGACCGACCGCCCCGGTCCGCTGGTGGAATATCTGCGCCAGAAGGGATACAAATAGCTCTGCTTCCACTTGTCCTCTGCGCGCTGGCACGATGCCTTTCTCATGCCTCGGCAGCGCCAGAGGATGGCGATGATCGACGGACAAACCCTATTGACGCACGCAAACTGACATGCTAGCGTACTAGCATGTGCTATTCGATTGACACGTTGAGGTCGCGCGCGTGAAGGAAGACGCCCGCAGTGAACTCGGCCGTCGAGAGCGCCAAATCGTCGAGATTCTTTACCGGCTCGGCAAAGCCAGTGTCGCCGAAGTGCGCGCGAATCTGCCCGATCCGCCAACCTATTCCGCTGTGCGTGGGATGCTCAATCTATTAGAGGATAAGGGGCACGTCCGACACAAGCGTGACGGGATTCGCTACGTCTACGTCCCGGCCGTGGCGCCGCTCAAGGCGCGCCAGTCCGCCCTGCGGCATCTCGTATCCGTCTTTTTCGAGGGATCGCCGCCGGCCGCAGCGGCTGCCCTGCTGGAGATGTCCGCCGATTCGCTTTCGGCGGAGGAGCGAAAGCAGTTGATGGCGCTCATTGCGCAAACCGAGAAGGAGGGACGATGATCTGGCCGGATCTTCACACCTGGGATGCCCTCCGCGTGTTCGCGGAACTGTTCTGGAAATCCGGCGCCCTGCTCGGGACGGCGCTTGGTGCTAATTCCTTTTCCCACGGCGCACCGGTAGCTCGTCTGGTTGGTAAGGCTCAACCACTGTCCAGCCTCGTCCATATGCTGAGCAGTTCAACTCACGCCTACGTCATCGACAAGACCGGGTTGCAGGGCAAATATGATTTCAGACTTGAATACGCGTTTGACAGCGCACCGACGACCGCTGCCTCCCGGGACGACTCGATTTCGGCACCTTCCCCAGCCCCCAGTATCTTCACTGCAATCAAGAGCCTCGGTCTGACGTTACGGCCAGCCCGGGCATCGCTCGATGTACTTGTGATCGATCACATCGACAGGGTGCTGCGACCGAATTGAGCAGCAGAAAACGAATCGGCACCGACACCTCCGTAATTCACACCTGGTCGAAGCGCATGATAAGGATGGTGGCACCGAGCACCGCTGCGGCGCCTCCTACGGCGATCACGCTTAACCGTTCGCCCAGCAAAGTGGCGCCCAGGATCACGCCGAACAGCGGGACCAGATACAGCGACGCCGAAGCTACCGTTACCTCCAGAAATTGCAGCACGTGGAAGAAGAGCAGCATGGAGGCGCCGTACATGAAAATCGCCAGGAAGGCAAACGCCGCCCAGGATTTCCAGTCGAACTGCGCAAATACCGAGATGCGCAGCGGCTCCACCCAGACAAGCAGCGGAATACTGGCCAGCGACGCGAAAATGTAGCTGTAGATGAGGATCTCCACTTCCTGGAAGCGCCGCATCAGGCCTTTGCAGAAGACGTTGTAGAACGCCGACCCGAGGCATCCCGCAAAAATCAGCAGATTTCCGGCGAGCATCTTGGAATCGAGCAGCGCGCTCTGCCGCAGGTCCTGGATCGACATCAAGAGCACACCGGCCAAGCCGATACCGAAACAAACACTGCGCAGGGGAGTCAGCCTTTCGCGCAGCATCAGGGACGCCAGCACCGCGCTGATCACGGGGATCAGCAGATTCAGAATTGCCGCGTTGGAAGCCAGCGATTTGGTGATGCCCCACGTCATCCCCAACTGCGCCAGCACCTGCCCGCCCACGCCGGCGATGGCGAACGCTACCCAGTCGCGCGCGCCCGGCCTCACGGCAAGGGGATGGCGGCGTCGCGAGCGGATGAGCACCGGGATTAGTACTGCCGTGGTCACCCAAAAAGGCACGAACGTGATGGCGATGGGGCCCAATTGCCGACTAAGATTTTTCACGGCGACGCCCTGCGAGGCCCACATCAGGTTGGCGAGCGCCAGCAGCGCGAAATACCGCCACGCGCTCGCACGCTTCGCTTCCACTGCCATAGACGTCGCCGCCATTCGCTGCCCTCAGAGCACTCGCACGCCGTAGCGGTCCGCGCCCGGCGAGCTTCCTTCGAAGACGTAGGGCTTCACGCCGGAATGCGCGGTGTAGCGCTCCACCACGCGCGCGAACGCCTCGCCCGACCCCTTCCGGCACAGCACCGCAACCGTTCCCCCCGCGCCGCCGCCCGTGATCTTCGCCCCATAGAGGCCGTTTGCCGGACCCTCCGCGCGCACCATGTCCACCAGACAATCGGTCCGCTCGCAGCCCAGGCCGCATTCGGTATAAGCATAGTGAGACTGATACATCAGCTCTCCCATGAGTTCAAACGTTTTCTCCGCGACGGCACCGGCGGCCAGATCGATGAAGAGGCGGATGCGCTGATTCTCCTCGACGGCGTAGCGCGCGGCTGCGCGCACCGGATAGACGGCTTCGGGACGCACGGGCGTGAAGACGTCGACATGCGTCCGGCCGCCGGCCAGATAATCGGCCCCGGACAGCGTTTCCGGCAACCGGTGCTCGAAGCACGAGCGGAAGATGGAAGGGGGCAGGTTCGAAAGGTAGCCGTTCCAGAGCGGGTCTTTCCAGCGTGGAATGCGCCCCGTGCCGTCGTGGGATACGGGCAGGTTCTCCCAATCGCAGATCATCTTATAGCTCATGAAGGCGGCCGCGCGAGCGATTTCGCATTCCATGCCACTCACCGAATGGCTCACTCCCGAATCGATGGCGCGGCATTCCAGTTGTTCCGGCAAATGCACCAATGGGTACGGGCAACAGGGCTGACACAGCAAGGGCAGCAGAAAATTCTCGTCGCCGAGCGCGATGGTGGCCTGGTCCATGACGCCGCAGGGGGATTGCGCGATGGTGTTCTCCGCCCATTGGCAGGCTTCCGCCAGTTCGATTCCCTGCAGCGGCCGTCCGTAAGCCGCTGACGCAGCCTTCATCACGGCAACCTCTACCGCCGCGGACGAACTGACGCCCTTGTTCATCGGCAGATCCGAAGCGATGTAAACGGTGACGCCGGAGATGGCGTGCTGCCGCTTGAGCCAATACAAGGTGCCCAGCACATATGCGGCCCAGCGAATTCGCGGATTGCCGCTTACCAGCTTGCGCACCGCCTCTTCACTGGTCAGAGCGGAAATCGAGAACGTCACCGTGTCGCGACATCCGCGTTCGCGCATTTGGGGATTGACCAGCACGATGGAATCGTCGTCGCAAAGCTGCACCGCCGCCCAGGTGGCCTCCCGCAGAGTGGTCTCAAAAACCATCCCGCCGGTGTAATCCACGTTGCCACCCATGAGGTCGAGCCTTCCCGGAGCGCGTGCCACAAAGATGGAGCGGTCGGCGCGAAAGATGCGCCCATCGGCTCGCAGTTTGGCGGCACGCTCGGGAAAGTTCACGATGCCAGCGCCTCAATGCTGCCGAAGAGATAGTCGATCGCCTCGGCGGTAAGGCGCGGATGGATGGGAAGGCTCACATAGCGCTCAAACATCCGCTCCGCCACGGGACATTCACCGGGGCCGTGCCCCAGGTTTCGATAAACCGAGGTGAGGTGAATCGGCATGTAGTGGGACCACGTCTTGATGCGATATTCCGTGTACAGCCGCCACATGAATTCTTCCTTGCTGAGCGGAAAATCGTCTTCCACCAGGATGCAATAGATGTGATGGACGTGCTCCACGTCCGGCGAGATGGCCAGCGAACGCAGCCCGCGCAGCCTGGCAATACGCCGGCAGTAGGTGGATGCGATTTCGACGCGCCGGCGGTTCAGGCCGTTCAGCTTCCGCAACTGCGCCAGCCCGACCGCGGCCTGCATCTCGGTCATGCGCGCGTTGCCGCCCAGGGCCTCGAAATCGAGATACCAGTAACGCATGCCCATAGGCTCTCGTTTTTCGTCGAACGCCAGATACTTGCCTTTAGGATCGTAAGAGCGGCAACACAGGGAACGCAGGCCCAGCATGCGCTCGAACAGCTGCGGATGCGAGGTAGTGATCATGCCGCCTTCTCCCAGGGTGACCATATTTTTCTGCTGATGAAAGCTGAAAACCGAAATATCGGCGAGCGAACCGGCTTTTCGTCCCTTGTAGGACGCGCCGGCGGCGTGCGCGCAGTCGTCAATCAGAAGGATGTCGCGGGGCCGCGCCATCGCGGCGAGCGCATCCATATCGCAGCATTGTCCGTACAGGTGAACCGGCAGAATCACCTTGGTGCGCGGCGTAATTTTTCGCGCCACCGACTCCGGATCGAGATTCAACGTGTCCGCCCGCACGTCCGCGAACACCACCTGCGCGCCCAGTTTCGCCGCCGCATTGGCCGTCGAGATCCAACTGATCGGCGTGGTGATCACTTCGTCGCCCGGGCCCACGTGCGCCGCCGCCATGGCGATGTCCAGCCCCGCGGTGGCGGAGGTTACGGCCAGCCCGTAGGCCGCCCCGCAATAGTCCGCGAAAGCCCGCTCGAATGCCGCCACGCGCACTCCGCACGACGGCGCGGACGCGGCCAGCACATCGGCGACCGCCGCCGCTTCCTCCGGTCCATAGACGGAGCCGTGGCTGAACTCCAGTTCATGAATCGCGCTAGGTAACGGCATGGATGGACCTTTCCAGGGATTGATGGCAGGTGGGGACCGGCAGCCTGCTGAACTCCGCGATGCGGGCCGGCCGCAGCATGTGACGGCGGCCTCGCGGCGCGCGATTGGGACTTTCGCCGTTCGCGGCGGTCACCAGGTGCTCCGGATAACCCCACTGCACCGCCAGATGGCGCGCTATTTCGAATCGCGACCAGGCGTCCGCGGAGCCGAGATGAAAAACGCCGCGCGCGGCGGGAGCGGCGGTGAGATCCAGAATCCACTGCGCCGCCGTCTCCACGTCGATGGCATTGCGGTATTCGTGCGGCGGGGCTGTCACCGGTTGCGCGGCG
>CAZARO010000470.1:0-5102 GCA_964487165.1 uncultured Solibacteraceae bacterium
CGAGTTGTGTCCAGAAGATGCCGGCGGAAATCAGGCAGATCACCCCGCCGATGGCGACGGTGATAGGGGCGCCCAAACGGTCCGCAACCAAGCCGGCCAACAAGCCGCCGAAGGGCGCCATCCCCATGATCATCATGGAGTACACGCCCATCACGCGCCCGCGCAGCTGGTCCGGCACCATGCTCTGAATCAGGGTATTCGAAGCGCCCATCTGCAGCATCAGGGAGAAGCCCACGGGCACCAGAATGGCGGCCGAAAACAGGAATGTCCGCGACATCGCGAAGATCACCAGCCCCACACCGAAAGCCGTGGACGCAGTGGCCACCCACACGCTCAGTCCTCTAAGCGTTTGGCGGCTGGCCAGCAGCAGCGCGGCCGCCAGTGCCCCCATTCCGGCGCAGCCCGTCAGCCAGCCCAGCGCCTTGGGACCGCCGTGCAGAATGCGGTCGGCGAATACCGGCATCAGGACGGTGAACGGCATGCCCGTGACGCTGGCGATGCCCAGCAGGATCAGCAGCGCGTGAATCGCCGGGCTGTGGAAGACGAAACGAAAGCCCTCAACGATGTTGCCCAGCGCCGATCCGCGGTCTCCCATACGCTCATGCCGCTCCACGTGCATCAGCAGCAGCCCCACAATCACCGCGATGTAGCTGATGCCGTTGGCGAAGAAGCACCACCCCTCGCCGATGGCCGCCACCAGGATGCCGGCGATGGCCGGACCCACCACGCGCGACGCGTTGAACATGGACGAATTCAGGGCGATGGCGTTCATCAGGTCGGGCCGGCCCACCATGTCCACGATAAAGGATTGGCGCGCCGGTACGTCGAAGGCATTGACCACGCCCAGCAACGCGGAGAGCACGAAAATATGCCAGATCTGGACCGTGTGGGTGAGGGTGAGCGCCGCCAGCGCCAGGGCCAGCACCATGGAGAGCGTCTGCGTGGCGATGACCACGCGATGGCGGCTGTAGCGGTCGGCCACGATGCCGCCCACGCTGGAGAACAGGAAGATGGGGATCTGGCTGCAGAAGCTGATTCCGCCCAGCAACACCATGGAGCCGGTGAGCCGGTACACCAGCCACGCCTGGGCAAGGTTCTGCATCCAGGTGCCGATCAGGGAGATGAGCTGGCCTGAGAAGAAAAGCTGAAAATTGCGATACTGCAGAGCTCGCAGGGTAGCGGGCAGTTTTGGCACTTCCCCTATTTTAGCGGGCTTCGGGGGCGAGCAAATTCATCTGCGCCAGGAAGGCGTCGAAACGCGGGTCGAACCTCGGCGCCAGCGGGCTCCCGCGCCAGTACGGCAGCTCCAGATCGCGTTCGCCGTAGGCTTCCTCGGCCCACAAGAAGAAGCGGTCCCAATCCTCTATGGCGCCCGCCAACCCGGCATAGGCGACGGCCGGCAGAAGCTGGTCGTCGGGCAGATCCTCGGCCTCATCGAGCAACTGGCGCGCGTCCGAAGGCTCGCCCAGGCGCGCTTCGAGCGATGCCAGCACGGGCGCCGGCAGGTTCGCCGCGGCGCCAGAGTTACGCAGTTGGTCCACGATCTGACGCGATTTCTCCGGCTGTCCCGCCAGCCATAGCACGTTGGCCAGCGCGGCGCGCGCGGCGGCGTCATCGGGGCTGAGGTCGACGGCCTTTTGGGCGAAGGGAATGGCGCGCTCGGGCTGGTTCAGGGCGACGTACTCGGCGGCCGCGTCGCCGGAAATGGCGGCGGAAAGCGGATCGAGTGCCAGGGCGCGCGCGGTTTCGGAAACGGCTTCGTTCAGGTGGCCCTGGCTCTGATACCAGCGCGCCCGCCATTCGAGCACCAGGGCCGATTCGGGCATCGCCTTGGCGGCGCGGTCGAGTTCCTGCTTGGCGCCGGCCCACTCCCAGTCGTACTGCAGTTTGACGATCCCCAGCGCCAGGTGGGCCACGCCCGATTCGGGGTCGAGCGCCACCGCCCGTTCGGCGGCATCGCGCGAACCGGGCATCCCCCGATTGGGCCGCGTCATGCCCGCCGCCACGCGATATTCCCGCACGATGGAGAGCCAGGCCCATGCTGGAACGAAGTTCGGATCGATGGCGGTGGCTTCTTCCAGCCGCTCCTGGGCGCGGTTGAGGCCTTCAGGGCCGGCCCGGTCGAACAGATAGCGGCCCTGCAAATAGGCGGCATAGGCCTGCGCGGAGGGCTGGTGGCGATGTGGCGGGAGCGCCGGCAAACGGACCTGCAGGCGACTGGCAATGGCGGCGGCGAGCGCCTGGTGGACCGCCGGCAGGTCGCCCGCCGGCCGATCGAAATTCGCCGACCAGAGGCGATACCCGTCGGACGTGCGCGTCATGGCGAGGGCGATGTGCAGCCGGCCGGGGGTCTGGCTGACGCTGCCTTCAAGAACCGCGGCCACGCCCAGTTGCCGCCCGGCATCGCCCTTCACCCGGAAGGCCGAAGTTCGCCCCGTGACGCGCAGTCCTGGGACCTTCCCGAGAGCGTCGACAATCTCGCCGGTGAAGCTGGCCGCAAACCAGTCCTGGGCTTGCGGAGTCAAATCCGCGAAGGGCAGAACGGCGAGCGTGCGAATCTGCGCGCAGGCCACGCGCGCGCGCCACCAGGTGCCGGCCCAGATCAGGAGTACGCAGGCGCCAAGCAGGGCGGCAATCGAGAGCCAAACGCGGCGCGCGGGAGGAACTTCGTGGAGCGGTGGCGGATCTGGTGTCGCGGCGGGCCCAGTCATAGGCGATCAGCAATCAGCTGAGTGCTGATTACTACTCTTCCTTAAGGCTACCATCGGATCCACCGACGCGGCTCGGCGCTTCGGCGCGGACGCCAGACACCTGCCGGCGCGCCAGACTACGACGCCGCCAAGGCGGGGCCGCTCCGCTTCACTACGGGTCTTGCGGAACTGGCCAGGACGGACCGGATCCGAGTGAATTGCATTGCCCCGGGCTGGATCGCGACCGGCGGCGCGCAATCACACTGGGAGTCGCTGATGCCGGAGCAGCGGGTGGAACGCGGCGTTCCCGCGTCTCTGCTCAGCACCGGCCCGGTTGCCGCATGGTGCTCCGCTTGGCCAGGGACGAATCGCTGGCTGGGCGCGTGGTCTTGTGGTGGTCCGACGACCGCCTAAGTTGATCGAATGGGGCGACGCCAGCTACCGGAAATTTTCGCCGTTCAGTACCGCATGACGCCACACCCAGGACACCGGCCGCCCGAAGCGTAAGTTATCGCACTTCACCCGTGCAGAAATTGCTCAGGTCGCACGCGCAGCCGGGTATCGGCGAGGAGCCATTCATGCCTCCCGTGCAGACATACTCGCCGTTAGTCAAATTACACGGCGTTCCGCTGCTCGGACAGGTATCGGCAAGCGCCTGCGGCCTGAGTTCCTCCAACGTCAAAGAGGCCGCCATTGCCGTCATCGCGATGGCGTATAGGCCGGTCCAGAGCCATTTTTTTAGTTTTTCTTTCATATTAGTCACCTGCCTGTTTATTCGGCACGCTGGATGCCAGGCTCTTCCTGACTTCCGCCACCTGGGTAGAAGCAAGCTCGCCGACCCACACTTTTTCACTGCGGCCGTCGGCTGACACCAGTATCGTCAACGGGGATTCCAGCAGGGAGTATTGGAGAATGCTTTCGGGACTGGCCTGAGCCACAACCGTCTCTGAATCAAAGTAGTACGTTTGTGAGAATTGGGGCGGCAGCGGCCCTCCGACGTTGACGAACACCACCCGCTTCCCCGCGGCGCCCCTGGCCAAATCCAGCCACGCCGGCCAGTTCCGCTTGCAATGGGCGCAGGTGGGCGAGAAGACCAATAGAAGTGTCTCGCGGTTCACGTCCTGATAGGAAATGGTGAGATCCTGCCCATCCAGGCCCTTCCCATGCAGGTCCGGTAGCTTGGCGCCTACCGGGGTATGGCGCAGGGAGGCATAATACTGTGCCGTGGCACTTAGCTGCTTATTCTCACGGACCAGTCGCCAGTTAGAGGCTGCCAGGAGCACTCCCAACAAAAGCGGCGGTGTTATCAGAGCCAGTTCGCGAGCGCGCATCGCATATGTTAGAGCACTGTAGTGGCCAATCCTCTCCGCAGGAAGGCCGGCACATCGTATCATTAGAGACCGATGCCAACTCTCACCGAGCAATTCGGCGCCATCGATATCTATCTATTCGATCAGCTCCTGCGCGGCCGCATCCAACCCGGCATGCGCGTACTGGACGCGGGGTGCGGTGCTGGCCGCAATCTGGTCTATCTTCTGCGCGAGGGCTACGAAGTCTTCGGCGCCGACGCGGACCCGCGCGCCGTTGCGGAGACTCGCCGGCTCGCGGCAGCGCTCGCCCCGCACCTACCGGCCGACAACTTTCGCGTGGAAAGTTTGGAGCAGATGTCCTTCCCCGACTCGTTCGCCGACGTGGTCCTCTCCAGCGCGGTGCTCCACTTCGCACGCGACGACGATCAGTTTCACGCCATGCTGCTCGGCACGTGGCGCGTCCTCAAAGCGGGCGGGTTGCTCTTCTGCCGATTGGCCTCGGATATCGGAATGGAGGGCCGCTTCCATCGGATCGCCGGCCGCTGTTTCCGCCTGCTCGATGGCTCGGAGCGGTATCTGGTGGACGAGGCCCTCCTGCTCGCGCTCACTGCCGAATTGGGAGGACAACTGGTGGACCCGCTGAAGACGACCGTGGTGCAGGGGCAACGCGCCATGACTACCTGGGTGGTGCGAAAGTGAGAAACGATGGCCTTTGGTGGGGCAGCCAATCTTGGCTGCAGGCCGGCTTTCAGCCGGCCTCTGGAGATTGGCCACTTTCCGTGGGGCAGGATGGCATCCTGCGGACCGATTGGCAATCGGTCCGGCCGGGCGCAAGCCCGGCATTAAAGGCGAGCGGAGCTCGCCCAAAGCCCGCTTTCAGCCGGCCTCGCTGTCACGAGCCGAATTTCTCGGGCTTTGCTGCACGATGCCTGCGAGACACCTGGAGAAAATACGTGCGAACTCGTGAGTGGCCTGTTCAGGTCCGACGGCGGCCTGAAAGGCCGCCTGCAGGCACGATTGCCTAATGCCGCATAGTTTTCCCACTTCCGGGCATCTGCGTAAATAGTGGGGCGGACGCCCGCGTCCGCGGCCGACCCCCTGG
>CAZARO010000471.1:0-5095 GCA_964487165.1 uncultured Solibacteraceae bacterium
ACGACGACCCGCAAAAGGAACACGTTACGGTTTGGACTGTTTTTTCCGCCTCCACTGACTATATCCCAGCCACGCAACCGTTCATGGTCAACTACATCGTGGACGATCTGGATGCTCTGCTCGACCGCTTACAACAAGAGGGAGTAAAGATTGACGCCAAGCGAATGAATGAATCCTACGGCCACTTTGCCTGGATCTATGACCAGGATGGGAATAAGATTGAGCTCTGGCAGCCGTCCGCAAAGCCCTAAGCGGTTTCCACTGCACTTACTTAATCGGTTTCTGTAGCTACGGTCAACGCCGTCCGGGCATCCGCCGGTGATCCTGCCGGCTCGCGCCACGGCCCGACCGCCGCCTGCCAGGCCGCGGACAGCACCAAAGCGGCGCAGAGCAGTAACTGCCAATCCATGGGAGTGCGGTAACGGCCGATCCATTGGACCAGGTAATGCACATCCGGAAAAGTCGCCCAGGTAATCAGGAATAACCACGCAGCCAGCGGCTGGCGCTGAAACATCAGCCAAAGGCCGGCGAAGGCCAACAGCGTCAAGACGAGCTTGGGCGCGAGGGCGGCGCGCGGGCGCGGCGGGAACCACCAGGCGGCCACCCGGATGGCCGTCAAGCGCAGGAAGTCGCGAGGATGTGTTCGGGCCCATCGCACAGCTTCCGCGAGTTTCACCCGGTTGTATTCCACCTCTCCGAGGTTCCCGACCTTGGCGGCTTCCGGCGGGTTGGTACTGGGATGAAACTGCGGGTAATTTACGCTGATATCGAACGATCTGCCGGGTCCGTTGGACACCCAGAACTCCAAACCGAAGTTACTGCGCGTCAAGATGGGCGAGCCCAACACCAGATAATTTCGAATGCTCCAGGGCAACAGGAAAACCAGGATGCCGAGCCCGGCCAGCACCGTCTGCAGCCCGTACCGTGGGCGCAGGTTGGCGGGGCAGGCGACCGCACCGGCCAACAGCAGCCCGCCGATCACGGGGAGCAGAATGGGGTTGAGCAAGACGCAGAAGCCGCAAAATGCGAAGAACCACCAGGGCGTCCGCGCTTGCCAGGATCGATCGCGCCACATCCGCATCGCCGCCCAGATCAGAACCAGCAGCGCGATGGCCACGAACGGCCCGTCAACTCTGCCGCTGACTTCCGTTTCCACCGAGCCGATGTAGACCGCGTTGAGGCCGCCGGCGAGCAGGGCCGTCCGGCGATCGAAACCCGCGTCCAGGGCGAAGAGAGGCACCAGCCCGCAGCGCAGAGCGGAGACGGCACAGGCCAGAGTCACGCTTACCGTTTGCGCCAGCACACCGGTTCCGCAGAGGCTGAATATCGCGGCAAGGAGTAACGGAAAGACCGGCGTGCAATGCGCCGTCGGCGTGTCGTAGAGGCTATAGTCCCCGAATTGCGCCACGTTGAGCGCAATTACTTCCATCTCCGAACGCTGAAACCGGGTGAACGCATGGGTGTCTGCCGCGATCGCCAGCCTTACTAAGAGCGCTACCGCGAAGAACGCGGCAAACATGCGCCTGCGCATCCCGAAACCTCCGATACCAGAGTATATCGCCCCGGTTTCTTGGCCGCGCACGCGCCATGCTACCATGCGGCTGATAGTCGGCGGCGCAATCACGCGCACGACTCGGGCGCAGGCCGGACGTCAGGGCCCGGCATCTCACATCTCATTCGAAAAGAGGTATGCCATGAAAACATTCCCGCTGATCGGCGCAGTTACTATGACGCTCTGCTGCTCGGTCGCCGCGTTCGCGCAGGCCACCCCGCCAACCGCGCCGGCGCGTACGCACAGCTGGTGGCGGGACGCGGCTCCCGGAGCCGGCCGGGGACCCAACCAGAACGCCACGAAGATGCCGCTCATCTCCGTGAAGGGCAATCGATTCGTCGATCCGGACGGCAAACCGGTACTGTTCCGCGGGCTGGCCATCTCCGATCCCGACAAGCTCGAGATGCAGGGGCACTGGAACAAGGAGCACTTCGTCAAGGTCAAAGAGATGGGGACCACACTGCTCCGCATTCCCGTCCACCCGGTAGCCTGGCGCGAGCGTGGCGGAGTGGAGTACATCAAATTGTTGGACCAGGCCGTGGAATGGGCCACCGACCTGGGCATGTATGTCATCATCGACTGGCACTCCATCGGCAACATGACCACCGGGGTCTATCAGGATCCGATGTACGATACCACTAAAGAAGAGACCTACGCATTCTGGCGCGCGATGTCGCGGCGCTACGGCCGCAACAACACCGTGGCCTTCTTCGAGCTGTTCAACGAGCCGGCGGCCTTCGGCAGGGTTTCCTGGGAAACGTGGAAGACCATCGTGGAAGATGAGATCGCGGTGATCCGCGCCAACACCCAACAGGTGATTCCGCTGGTGGCCGGGTTCGACTGGGCGTACGATCTCACGCCGCTGCGGCTCAACCCCATCGCGGCGGAAGGTATCGGCTACACCATTCATCCCTATTCCAACAAGCGGACCCAGCCGTGGGAGCCGAAGTGGGAAGAGGATTTCGGCTTCGCGGCTGCCAAATACCCGCTGATCGCCACCGAATTCGGCGGATTCGCCGCTCCCGGGACCCCGATGCCTTCCACTCCCACCGCTGCTCCGGCGGGGCGCGGAGGCTTCGGCAACAGCGCTATAACGGCCGCCTACGGGCCGGCGATCATCAAGTATCTGGAGAGCAAGAACATCAGTTGGACGGTGTGGTGTTTCGACCCGGAATGGGGCCCCACGCTCATCAGCGACTGGAACTACACGCTCAATCCGTCGGGACAGTTCGCCAAGGCCGCTATGCACGGCGAAGTCCAGTAGGCGAAGGGTGCCTAACGGTTTTGGGAGATTAGTCGCCAGGAAACCGCTCCCTTGCGGTCGCGGCTCGGTAAGTTGCTGCAAACGTGCGACACCCGTTACTGAGCCGCGACTGCTAAGGAGCGGTTGCGGGGTTTAGTACGAGGGAGCCGCCAGATCAGTTGAGCACCCGTGGGCGAACAGGCGGGGCGAGGATCGGGGACATAATGGTGCATGGCCGAGAGTCCCTATGAACTGATTCCCTACCCCAACTTTCCGCGGCTGGCCACCCATCCCGACCGGCTGGCGGCGGTGGGAAAGCTCTTCGGCATGCAGCCGGCGCCGTTGGAGGATTGCCGCGTGCTGGAGATCGGGTGCGGCGATGGCGCCAACCTCATCCCCATGGCTTACGCGTTGCCGCGCAGCCGCTTCGTGGGCGTGGATCTCGCCGCCGAACCGGTGGCCGCGGGCATGCGCATGGCCGCCGACCTGGAACTGGGCAACCTGGCGATGCACGCGGCCGATCTGCGCGAGATCGGCGCAAACTGGGGCGAGTTCGATTACATTCTGGCGCACGGGGTGTACTCGTGGGTCCCGGAGGACGTGCGCGAAGGCCTGCTGGCGCTCTGCGGCGGGCGCCTGTCGCCCGAGGGAATCGCTTTCATCAGTTACAACGCGCAGCCCGGCGGCCATGTGCGGCAGATGATCCGGGAAATGCTGCAGCACCACACGCGCCACGCGCAAAGCGCCGCCGAGACGGTCCGCCTGGCGCGCGAATTTCTGCAGCTTTTGAAGCGGTCGCGCCTGCTTCCCGAATCCTGGCAGAAGCAGCGCGATGAGGAGGTGGACGCGCTCCTCGACCGGCCCGACGGCGCACTCTATCACGACGAGCTGGGAGAATACAACCAGCGTTTCTATTTCCGCGAGTTCGCCGCTGCGGCGCGCCGCCATGACTTGGACTACCTGGGAGAAGCCGAGCCGCACAGCATGTTCGACCCCACGCGGGCGCTCGCCGGGTTCGAAGGAGACATCGTGGAGCGCGAGCAGTACATGGACTTCCTGAAGGCGCGGCGGTTCCGTCAGACGCTGCTCTGCCGCGCCGAAAGGCCGCTCCGCCGCGAGACTTCTCCGGAACAGATGCGGGGATTTCTGTTTTCCGCCCCCGGACGCCGGCTGGAAAACGGGCAGATCGAAGGTGCCCGCGGCGTGTGCATCAACACCGGCAACGAAGCGGCCATCGGCGTGGCCATCGCGCTGGGAGAAGTGTATCCGCTGCCGCTGCCGTTCGATGATCTGGTGCCCTACGCGGGCAGTGTCAAGGTGCTCAGCCAGATGATGTACGAGCTGATGATGGTGGGCTTTGTGGACCTTCACGTGTTCGACTTTCCGTGCCAGGACAGCATCACCGAACGGCCGCGCGTCAGCCGCCTGGTGCGTTATCAGGCGGCGCGCTCGTGCTATGTGACAAGCGCGTGCCACATCAGCCTGCAACTCGACGAGGGCGCCCGCCGCCTGGTGGAACTGCTGGATGGAACGCGCACCCAGCGGGAGATCGCCGCGGCGCTGAAGCTCAAGGGCACTCGGGAGTTGGCCGCGCCGCTGGAATGGCTGGCCTCGCGCGGATTGCTGGAGGGGTAAGTGGCTAAGGTGAGACCCGCTTCAACGGGAGGCGACTCTTATCGGCGTTCATCTGCGTTTATCGGCGGCTCAAAATTTCTCCAGGGAGTTTGGCGTAAAGCCAGCACAGCACGATGGCCGCCGATGAGGAATCACGGTCTGCAGAACGGTTCCACGGCCTGCTAGCGGCCGGGGACCACGTCGATCTGCAGAGCTGGATCGGCCGCCGGAATATAAGTCGCCGGGAGGCCCAGCTCGCGCCGGACTATGTTAGCTCCCTGCGCGATTGCGCTAGCTTTATAGAACGCGATCTCGCGGTTGCAACCCTGCCGGCCGAAGCCGCAGTCGCTCGATATGATCAGGCGCTCGGGCGGGATGTATTTGAGCGCCTTGCGGATTTCGGCAGCCACGTCCTCGGGACGGTCCGCCTGCAACACGCGATGGCTGACCGTTCCAATACAGATCTTCTTCTTCAGATCGTTCTTGAAGGGCTCGAACAGCTCGAGATCCTTCTGCTGGCGATCTTTCATCTCCAGCGTCCAGACATCGCCGCGGCAGCGCTCCAGGTAGATCTCGATGGAGTTGGCGTAGCTGGTGTCCTCCATCACGCGCTGCATATTGGGGTTTCCCCAGCAGGTGTGAATCCACAACTCCACATCGTCAAGGCCCTGCACCTCGCGGTTGAA
>CAZARO010000472.1:0-5092 GCA_964487165.1 uncultured Solibacteraceae bacterium
ACGCCGGCGAGGGCGGAATCTGCTCCAGTCGCGTCCAGAAACGTTCCGCCGCAGCTTGGATCTGCCGAGGTTCGTCCCACACCACCAGGGAACGGTCGAGCAGCGAGAAGACCGAAGCATTGCGCGGCCGCACCATGGGGACCAGCAATTCCCAGCCGGGAAACGGCTCGCCCGGAGGGGGCAAATCACGGCCGGGGATGTCCGCCTGGCGCATCAACTCGCCTAATTCCAGCAGCAAACCGCCCGATTTCTGGTACTCGGTGAGCGGCAGGAGGGTGCAGTCCTCGATTTTCAGGATCGACCGCTGCGATTCCACGTCGAAGCGGCGCATGGATTCCACCTGGTCGCCAAACAGGTCGATGCGGACCGGTTTCGCGGCCTCCGGCGAGAAAACGTCCAGAATTCCACCGCGGAGCGAATATTCGCCTACCATTTCCACCGGCTCGCGCCGCTCATAACCGATGCTTTGCAGATGCAGAATTACCTCATCGAGAGGTAAATCGTCCCCCACCTTCAACTTAAGCGCGAGTTGGCGATAATACGCGGCGGGTTCGATGCGCAGCAGCGCGGAGGCCACCGGCAGAATGGTGATAGGCGATTTCTGAGTGGCCAAGCTCCAAAGGCCTATGGCCCGCTGCTCGCAGATTTCGGCGTGCGGCGAGAGATTCTGCATCGGCAGAACGTCCAGAGCGGGCAGGAGTTGCGGTAAGTTGCGGCCCTCGGCGGCTAGCAATCCGAACAGCGTCTCCACCGCTTCGAACAGGCTCTCAGCCTGCTTGCTGCCGCCTACTACAATTATCAGAGGAGTGCCGGTAGTCTGCCAGAGGAGCACCGAATAGAGGGCCTTCGCGGTGGTGGTGAGGCCCGATAGAGACGTGTTGTAGCCGCCGGAGAGGCGGTGCAGGGCATCTTGAAAGCTGGGATGCCGGCCCAAGTCCAGAAAAAGGTCGCGAACGGCAGGGTGAATCAAGGCTGGCTATTCAGAACATCTACAAGATTAGTAGTTGAGTATCCGGGCTGTAACTCGAGAGCCACTACCAAGCCGCCGGCAGCTTCCACTTCTTCCCTCCCGGCGATGAAGTGGGACCAGTCCGCGCCCTTCACCAGGACGTCCGGCAGAATGGCGGCAATCAACTCGCGCGGCGTCTCTTCGTCGAACAAGACTACGGCATCCACCGACTCCAGATTGCCGGCCATTTCGGCGCGCTCCCGCTCGCACAAAATGGGACGCGAGGGCCCCTTCATGCGGCGCACGCCGGCATCCGAATTGAGCCCCAGAATCAACACGTCACCCAGGGAGCGGGCCTGTTCCAGGAGGCGAACGTGTCCGCGATGGATCAGGTCGAAGCAGCCGTTGGTGAAGACCACGGTTTTTCCCTCGGCGCGCCAGCCATCCCGCACGGGGAGAATCTCGGCACGAGTATACAGCGAGGCCACGTTCTTCAGTGTAGCAAGCTCCCCCTCGGCCGGCCCCGCGTGGCAGGCGCGTTTCGCCCCCCAATCGCCTACAATTAGTAGACACATGGAGCACGGCACCGAAATCGCAGTGGGCCAATGGAGCGCACCCGAGTGCCCTTTCCGGATCGAATATTCGGCCCGCGTGCTGGACGATATCCGGCTGGCCGTGGTGGACGCGTTCTTCTCGCTGCCGCGCGGCGGGGCGGAAATCGGGGGAATCCTGCTCGGTATGTGGGACGGCGCGCGGATTTCGATTACCGACTACGAGGCGCTCGATTGCGAGCACGCCCTGGGGCCGAGCTTCGTGCTTTCCCCGCGCGACCAGTCGAGCCTGGCGGCGATGACGGCCGCGGCCAAGCGCAATGCCTCCCAGCGGCAGCCCGTGGGCTGGTATCATTCGCACACGCGCAGCGAAATCTTCCTTTCGGACGCCGATCGGGACATCCACAATCGCTTCTTTCCAGGGCCGTGGCAGATTGCCCTGGTGCTGAAGCCGCACACTTTTGAGCCGACGCGCGGCGGATTCTTTTTTCGCGAACCGGATGGCTCCATACGTGGCGCGGCGAGCTATCGGGAGTTCCAATTAGACCCTTTGCCCCTGCGGCCGGCGCCGGTGGGTGGGAGCAGTCAGGCGCCGGCGTACCGGCCACTCCACGAAGATTCCGGGGCGCCCGCCACCCTGGCAGCGGCACCGGAGCCAGCCCTCGCCGGCGCGGCCGACCCGCCATCCGCTCCGCCCGGAAAAAGCAAGGGACGTGTACCGATCACCCGCGAAGTGGCCATCGATCCACCTTTGGCGGAAGGGGTGAACGGCCACCAGCAGGCGGCGGATGTGGCGGAGCCGGAGGCGCCCGATTTCGGGCAGTCCAGACAGGCGGGGTCGTGGCGCGCAGTGAAGGCGGCGGCCATTCTGGCGGTAGGGCTGGCGGCGGGCGGCGTGGGGTATCAAACGCGCCAGTATTGGGCGCCTCAGGTTCTGGCGAAGGTCCGCGAGGTGCTGCCCAAGGAGCCGGATGCGTACCTTGCGTTGGCGCTGTCGGATGATAACGGGCAGTTGAAGATCCAGTGGGACCGCAACGCTCCGGCGGTGCGCAATGCGTCGGAGGCGACCCTGGAGATTAGCGACGGGAACACCGTTCCGCAGTCGGTGCGGCTGGATGGCGCCCATCTGGCGGCCGGCGCGTTCAGTTATGCCCGCGAACACGAGCGCGTGGACGTGACCCTGATGGCGTCGCAGCCGAACGGCCAGGTAGTGAAGGAGCAAGCGAGCTTTCTGGGCAAATTGCCGGCCCAAAAGGAAACGGCGGAGGCTCCGGCGCCCCACGAGGACCGCGGTGCCGAGGCGGAACGGGCCGACAGGCTGCAGAAAGACCTGAATTTCCAAGCCGCCAAGACGCGCAAACTGGAGAAGGATTTGAAAGACATGCGCGATCAGTTGCAGAGTCAGCAGAAGGGCCGGCAGGACACGCTGTCGCCCGACCCGCCGAAGAAGAATTAGGCAAGGGCCGGAAGTGGAGCCTCCGGATATCGCTACGCGATATGGAAGGATGCTGAAGTCAGAAGCGGCCCCTGCGGGTCCGTGAAGTCAGAAGGAAGGCACCGTGAACGCCGAGGGAAGCGCCGGGCCGTACTGGCCGTTTCCACCGCGAAATATCCAAAGGCGTAGAAGACCGGCACGGTCAAGTACGAAGTCGCGATGCCGCTTCGAATGCCGGCGCCATCAGCTCCTGTTCGCTCTTCGGAATGCCCAAGCGGGCAGCTTCGCTTCTCCATCGCCGAATGGCGGCGGAGGTCTTCGCGATGATGGCAGCCGCTTCGGTCTTCGACAAGCCGTAATCGGCATAAGCTTCGCGCGCGATGGACACATCGCAGACGGTATCGACTTCGTTGATGGCGAGCGAAAGCTGATCGCGATCGTTGGTAGGATTCAGGTCATACGCGGGTGACAGCGAAATGCCTTGCTCCCCGATGAAGAATCCGTGATTCCGCAAATGATCGTCGGTATTGTGGATGAGGATGCTGAACACCACGCGGCGGTACAGCTGGGCGCAATCTTCCCGCGTATTGGCTCCTTGCGATTGCAGCAGATCGACCAGCTCCAAGTAGCTTCCGCCCGGCTCGCCGTCGCTTCTTTGCGTGAGCGTCATGGCCGATACGAACGCCAGCCGCCGGCCCTTGGGAGTGCGATCGAATCTTCGCGCCAGCACCGTGGTATAGGTGCTGTCGGGCACCCGCAGCGCGCGCGTATGCGGTACGACGATTCCCGCCTTGGCCGCCAGCCGGTAGGCCACCACCTCCCACGCGCCTACATCGCGCCGGTCCTGCCGGCTGGGAAACTTGGCCAGACAGAGCAGCCCGTGTTCGTCCCGCACGGAGGCCTTGGGACGCGCCCCGCCGAGGGACGTGCCGGGAGCGAACAGAAGCTGGAGCCACTGTTCATACTCCTGGCGTTCTTCGTCATCGGCATGCAATTCGAATTGCAGGCTGGCTGCCTGCAGCTCGCGCAGGGAAGCCAGGGGCGGCGCCGCGAAGGCATCGTCGGTATCCAGGAATCGGCCCGTTTTGGGATCCTGAAAACGCAGCGCTCCCATTCTGGTCTCATCGTGCACTCCCAGCAGGAAATTCCATTCGGTGAGCGACCGCGGCCTGCGCCGTTCGCGGCGGGCACGCATATTCTCGCGCCGCTGCATCAGTACGCGGCCCCAGCGATCGGGGGACGAATCGAGGAAGATGCCGAAGTTGGTGCGGTCCGGCGCGGGATACTGCGGCCCTTTTACCAACGCCAGGTCCGGATCGAAAGTAAAGGCCTCGGGCCGCTGCAGCCACGTCTGGTCGTATTCGAACGCGAAGATGTCCCCGGAGCGGCCGGCCCGATGGTGCAGCGACCCCATTGGCGCAGGCCCTTCGAGGGCCTCCAGGTCGGCGCAGACGGTAACGGTCTCGGGCAATGGCGCGGTCATCGGCGTCCCTTGGGCGCTGCGGCGGCCCGCTGCCTGGGAGCGCGCCGCCTGGGTTTCAGGCTGGCGTCCTGTAGCTTACGGCCAAGCGCGTCATCCGCGGCGATCGCGGCAAGATCGTTCTCGAGCCGCAGCGCCTGCAGCACGCGGGCGTAGATGCCCAAAGCAACGGCGGGATCTCCCTGCTCCACCCGGTACAGTGTCTTGCGGGCGATTCCGGCGCGCTGCGCCACGGTCTCCGACGAATAGGTGCGGCGGAGGCGGGCCTTCTTCAGGTTCTCGCCCAGGCCCGCGATCAAGCGCGCCAGACGGGGAAGCAGGGCTGGTTTCTGCCGGGGCATAATGAGTTATATCATACACCAAAATGGCTATATTTGGGTAAGATATGACCCGTTATGCCGGAGATGCCGCTGGCCGCGCGGGGCGCCCTATACTCCGAAGCCCGCCCGCCACATCAGATAGCCGATGGCCTGCTTGACGTAGTTCCAATCTTCGCGCAGCCCTTCCGGAATGCGCTCTTTGCGCGGCGAGCCGTAAACGCTGAGGCCGCGAAACTGCAGCATGCGCTTCACGCGGTAGATATGGTAGCCGTCGCTGACCACGATCACCGAGCGCAAGCCCATGCGGCGCATGATCTCGCCCGCCATGGCGGTGGATTCCACGGTGGTCTCGCCTTC
>CAZARO010000473.1:0-5086 GCA_964487165.1 uncultured Solibacteraceae bacterium
ACTTCTCGCGCACCCAGCCGCTCAAGGCGGGCGATTCGTCGTTCAGGAAAATGCCGCGGTACTTCACAGCGGGCTCGCCTTCCACGTATCGGCCGGGCTTCACGAATAGGGCATCTTTGTGGACCACGGGGACGTCGGCCCAGTAATACCAGGGCGAGACGCCGATCTGCTCGGAGACGTCGTAAATACCATAGATGGCGCCGCGTTTATCGCTGCCGGCGATGACCAGCGCGGAATCCACGCCGGGGATCGGCTTGTTCACCACCTGGATCGCGAACGCCTCCCACTTGCCGGCGACTCCCGCGGCGTCGATCTTTTTTTCGCGGATCAACTGATCGACCAGCGCGCTCCGGCCGATAGTTCCGATGACGATGACGTTCGCGCCCGGGTTGCGTGCATCGTGGACCATGGCGGCGGTGGCTCCCGTGACCCGCGCGATGTCGGCAGCGAGGTCGGCGCCCGCGCGGGCGACGCCGGGCCAGTCGGCGGAATCGACATAGATGGCCGCGGCGGTCTTGCCGGCGACGATGGGAAACGCGCCGGGCGCGGCCTTCGTGAGAACGTATGAGGGCTGCCCGAGGGCTAGCGCGGGCCGCGGAATCAGGAGGAGCGATAGGCCAAGGACGAACGTGGTTACGGCTTTCATGTGACACCTGCCGGAAGCGGCTGCGAGATTTCGTTGTGGACTCAAACTATAGCTGGATTGGCGGAGCGAATGCAAGCCGCGCCCGGAGAATCCGGTACAGTAGGGACGTGGAGCGTCTGCGCGCCGAAGAGATCGCCGGTGAGGAATGGGCGGAGTGGTACGCGCTGAGCCCCCAGGAGCGTTTCCTGGAATCGATGAAGCTCTGGGATACCTATCTCGCCCTAGGAGGGTCGCTTGAACCCGAGCCCGATACTCAAAGCCCTTTCTTCGATCCGGAAGAGTGGCGCGCGAACGCTGTTGATGGGCGGCCAGGCGTGCGTGTTTTACGGCGCGGCGGAGTTTAGCCGCGACCTGGACCTGCTCATACTCGCCGGGGCGGACAACCTGGCGCGGCTCACTTCGGCCCTCGACGGACTCGCGGCGCGGCCCATCGCCGTTCCCCCACTGGAAGCCCAGCATCTTTTGCGCGGGCACGCCATCCATTTCCGCTGCGGCCGGGAAGACGTGGCCGGCCTGCGGATTGATCTCATGACGAAGCTGCGGGGAGTGGCGGATTTCGAGGAATTGTGGGAGCGCCGCACCACTATCGAAGTGGAGGGGGAAGCGGTGGATCTGCTGGGAATCGCGGACCTGGTGCAGGCCAAAAAGACCCAGCGGGATAAAGATTGGCCCATGATCCGGCGGCTGGTGGAGCAGAGTTACTTTCGCCGTCCACCGGCCCCGTCCGCGGCAGAAGTTGAATTCTGGCTGCGAGAGTTGCGGACTCCGGAACTGCTGCTGGAAGCGGCCGCTGCCTGTCCGGAACTCGCGAACACGCTGGCGGCGGAGCGCCCGGCATTGGAGGCCGCGTTGCGCGGCGGCATCGAACCGGTGCGCGACCTCCTGGACGTCGAAGAACGATTCGAGCGGCAGAAGGATCGGGAATATTGGGCGCCTCTGCGGCAGGAACTGGAGCAACTTCGGCTGGCCCGAGGCAAGGGTCCGATATAGGAATGCACGCCCGACCTGCTATCCTGTGGAACAAATGTACCTCAAGATTCTGGGCCATCCGGTTTTCCCTAACCTGAATTTCCACATGCCGATGATTGTGGACCTCTCGCATCCCCTGATCATGCTGCGTGGCGAGAACGGCTGCGGCAAGTCCACCCTGCTCCACTCCATCTATTACGCCCTGCGCGGCGAACAGGTGGAGGGGTACGTCTACCGCCTGGAGCCGGGCGAGGTAAAGGTCGCCTCGACGTTTCTCTTCGACGCAGAACAGCACAATCCGCGCCAGCAACTGGAGTTCTTCGCCGACCAGCCGGAGATGCTCGACTTCCTCAAGACCGCGAGCCACGGACAAGTCATGCTGGCGCTGTTTCGCGAGAGCTTTCCGCGTCTGCCCGAGGGCTCCATCCTGCTGCTGGATGAGCCGGAGATGGCGCTCTCGGTCTCCAACCAGCGGCGCATCCTCAAAATGTTGATGGAGCTGGTGGACCGGAAACACTTCCGCATTATCTGCGCTACGCACTCCCCAGTGCTCATTGACGCGCCGGAAACCTACGTCATCAACCTGGACCAGCACATCAACCGCAACGTCGCCTCCACCGACATGGGCGTGCAGGGCGCCAGCACCATTCAGTAGCCATGGAGTGGCGATCGAAACCATGCGGGATTCCGATTGGCCGGTGGTGCGCGAGATTTACCGCGCGGGCATCGCGACGGGCGACGCCACGTTTCAGACCGAAGTGCCGGAATGGCCGGAATGGGACGCGGGACATTTGCGCCACTCGCGCTTGACGATCGGCGAGGGCAAGGCGGTGACCGGTTGGGCCGCGCTCAGCCCGGTGTCGCGGCGGGAGTGCTACGCGGGGGTCGCGGAAGTCTCCATCTATGTGGCGGAACAGCATCGCGGGCGTGGGTTGGGTCGCCGCTTGCTGTCCGCGCTGGTAGTGGAGTCCGAAGCCAACGGAATCTGGACCCTGCAGGCCGCCATTTTCCCGGAGAACCGCGCCAGCATCGCCCTGCATGAGGGGCGGGGATTCCGGCAGGTGGGCATACGGGAACGCATCGCGCAGCGCGACGGCCGCTGGCGCGATACCGTCCTGGTGGAACGCCGCAGCAGAACGGTGGGACTATGACTTGTTGTTCGCAATTCGAGCAGTTGATCGACCGCGAGCTGGCGCGCCACGCGCAGCCTTACCAGCTTACTAACGGGACCATCATCACGGAGATCGACACCGAGTATTTCCTGGTCTTCGGCGACGATCGCCACCAGTTCGTGGGCGTGAACTATTGCCCGTTCTGCGGCCGCGTGCTGTCGCGCGAGCTCTGGAACCTGGAGAAGAAGAAGTAGCGGAGAATGAAGAAAATGGCACAGCTTGCAAGCTCGGTCGAACGCGTTCCGCACTCCCGCATTCGCGAACTGGCGGAGATCGCCATGGGGATGGATGGGGTGTTGCGCCTGTATTTTGGCGAATCCAACCTGCCCACGCCGGATTACATCAAGCGCGCGGCGGTGAGCGCCATGGAGAACGGCTACACCTTCTATACCGAGAACGCCGGCCTGCCCTCGCTGCGGCGCGCCATCGCCGGGAACTACCGCCAGCTGCACGGCGTGGAGCTCGATCCAGCGAACGAGATTGTGGTCACCGCGTCCGGCGTACAGGCGCTGTACCTGGCCGTCCGCTGCGCGCTCGATCCCGGCGATGAGGCGCTGGTGTTGACGCCGGCGTGGCCTAACGGCACATCGAGCATCATGATGGCGAATGCCGCCGCAAAGCAGATCGCGCATCCCCTGTGCGGCGGCCGCTATGTTTGCGATTTCGACGCCCTGGAAGCGGCTGTCACGCCGCGCACGCGCCTGCTGCTGTACACTTCGCCCTCGAATCCTCTAGGCTGGGTAGCGACGGAGGCGGAGCAGCGCCAGTTGCTCGACTTCGCCCGCCGCCACGGCCTGTGGCTGCTGGCCGACGAGGTCTACGACCGGCTCTACTACACCGGCGCCGAACTGGGCGATGCGGCGCCTTCCATTCTCCGCCTGGCTACGCGCGACGATGCCGTGATGGTGGTGCACTCGTTCTCCAAGAGTTATTGCATGACGGGGTGGCGCGTGGGATGGCTGGTGGCGCGGCGCGACCTGGGCGCCAAGGCGACGCAATTGAACGAGTTCATTATTTCGCACGCCCCCAGCTTTGCTCAGAAAGCCGGCGAAACGGCGCTGGCGGACGGCGAGCCGGAATTGCGACGGATGCTCGCGCGGCTGCGCGAGAACCGCGACATCTGCCTGCAGGCGCTCTCGGGCGTCGCTGGGGTAACGGTGCCCGAACCCGACGGCGCGTTTTACCTCTTCCCCAGGATCGACGGGCTGGCGGACTCCTTTGCGTTCTGTAAGCGGCTGTTGGAGGAGACGCGCGTCGGGCTGGCGCCCGGCGTGGCGTTCGGAGCGGGCGGCGAGGGCTCGATACGCATTTGCTATGCGGCGGAACGCGCGATTCTGGAGCCGGCCATGGAGAGGCTGGTGAAGTTTTTGGCTAAGTAGCTGTCCGCTGACAGCTCTCCAGAAACTTCGTCCCATCTAATGTGGGGCATCTAATCCTGGCTCCTGGACGCCTTTCAGGCCCCCGCCCGCGGGCTTTGCCGGCGAGCCGCGGGCTTTGCCTGCGATGCCCCTGCAGGATACGGAAGTCAGGAGACAGGAGTCACAGGTCACAGGTCACGGTCGAAGTCGCGGTCTCAGTTGGACTGCAGGTTCAAGCCTGCCCTCTGCAGGTTCAAGCCCGCGCCTATCCCAACAATCGTGCGGCTGGCTTCGCGAAGTACGTCAAAACGATGCCCGCGCCGGCGCGTACGATCGACGTGAGCGTCTCCATCATGGCACGCTCCTGGTCGATCCATCCGTTGCGAGCGGCGGCCACGATCATGGCATACTCGCCGCTCACCTGGTACGCCGCGATGGGCACGTCGAAACGGTCGCGCGCCTGGCGGATCAGGTCCAGATAAGGAAGCGCCGGCTTGACCATGATCATGTCGGCGCCCTCCTGCAGGTCGAGTTCGATTTCCAACATGGCTTCGCGGCCGTTGGCGGGGTCCATCTGGTAACTGCGCCGGTCGCCGAACTGCGGAGTGGAGTCGGCCGCTTCGCGGAACGGCCCGTAGAAGGCCGAGGCGTACTTGGCCGCGCAGGAAAGGCTGGGGATTTTTTCGTACCCGTTGGCATCCAGCGCCTGGCGGATAGCCCACACCCGGCCATCCATCATGTCCGAGGGCGCTACCATGTGCGCTCCGGCGCGGGCATGCGAAAGCGCTGACTTCGCCAGCCATTGCAGGGTGGTGTCGTTGTCCACGTCGCCGTCGATAATGTAGCCGCAGTGGCCGTGGCTGGTGTATTCGCAATTGCAGACGTCGGTGGCGATCAGCAGCCCCGGCGTTTCTTTGCGCAGGGCGCGGATGGCGCGCTGC
>CAZARO010000474.1:0-5085 GCA_964487165.1 uncultured Solibacteraceae bacterium
ACGCCGTTCAAGGCAGGGTTCGCCAGATTGAGTACGGCGTTGGTGCCGCCATCGGTAACGTAGAGGCTTTTCTCGTCGGGAGAAAGCGCCAGGCTATTCGGATTCGCGCCCCGCGGCAGGTCGCGGCCGGGCAAGAGAGCCGTGGGCGCGGTCACCCCGATGGTGGCGATCACTTTCCCCGCATTCGTGTCGATCACCGCTACGGCATCGGCGTTGTCCAGCGCCGCAAACAGCCGGTCGCCGGCTTTGTTCAGCAGCACGCGGTTGGGTTGGCCGGGGACGGCAATGCGGGCGGTCACAGTTGGCCGGACGCCCAGGCTGACGACCACGATCTCGCGGTCCCGCGGACTGGAAACGAATGCCCGCTCGTCGCCTTTGATGGCGACCCAGTAAGGATATTCACCGCCCGGCACACCGGCCTTGGCGGCATCCTGCACGCCCGGCCGAAGATCCAGTTCGGCGCTCTTCGCGCGGGTCTTGAGATCGATGATGCTGACCGAATCGTTGTAGAAATTGGCGGCAACGGCTAGGGTCCCGGAGCGATTCACCGCGATGCCCGCGGTCATCGGCCTGGGCGCCTCGCGGTCAGCCGGGGGCGGCGCGTCCGACAACAGGCCGTTGCCGTGAGCATGCCCCAGCGCGATGGCCGCGGCGTGGGAATAGCCGAGGCCGCGGCGGGAGAAAACATGAACCGAATCGTCCACGCCGCCCGAAACGTAGAACTCCTGCCCGTTGGGATTCCATGCCAGCCCGCAAAAGGAATTCGGCACAGGGAGTGCCTGAACCTGGCGCGGCGGGTAAGAAGTTACGTCGTACACAAAGACGAACTCCGGGAAATCCGCCAGCGCACCGGGGCCGCGATTGTAGCCGCTGGTCAGGACCAGAAGCACGGTCCCATCAGGGCTGAGCGCGGTGGTGACGGCCTGTCCCATGGTGAAATTCGGACGGCGGGCGAGGTGTGGATTGAGCGCGGTCTGCTGCGAGTGCGGAACGGCGGTGGGCGTGAGCGTGAGGCCGTTCGGAAGCAGAATCGGGTCCGCTCCCCAGGCGGAGGTGAGCGAGGCCGAAAAAATGAGTGCGGCGAATGCGTGGCGTGATCTCATAAGAGCGCATTCAGTATACGCCTGCTGTGTTTCATCGAGTTTACCGGAGCGGGGCGTTTTTCTCCTTGACTCTCATCGCAAATTGCAATATAGTAATCGCATATTGCAATGCGACACACATTTCTTCTTGCCGCCCTCGTAGCGGCCGCCAGCCTGAGCGCTCACGCTCAGGACATCGTTGGAGACTGGCAGGGCTCGCTGAAAGTCGGCCCGGTCGAATTCCATCTTCTGCTGCACATCTCTAAGACCGCCGACGGAGACTGGGGAGCCACTTTGGACAGCCTCGACCAAGGCGCCATGGGCATCCCCGTTTCCGCTATTACCTTGAAGGATTCCAAGCTGACATTCACTTCCGACGCGGTGCACGGCAGCTATGACGGCAAAGTGAATGCGGACACCAGTGCCATCGAAGGCACCTGGACGCAAGGCCAGACCCTGCCTCTAAACTTCACCCGCGCCGTGAAGCCATCCGATATCGACGGCGCCTGGGAAGGCACGCTCGACGTGGGACAGAAGCTCCGGCTGGTTCTCCACCTCACCACCACCAAGGACGGTCTGACCGCTACTCTGGATAGCCCCGACCAGGGCGCGGCCAGCATGGCGACGAGCAGCGCGCGGCGCGAAGGCGCCACTCTCACGGTGGAAATCGCGAACATTGGCGCCAAGTACCAGGGCACCATCGCCAAGGATCTCTCCGCCATTGACGGGACATTCTCGCAGGGAGTCGGCTCATTTCCGCTGGCTCTCAAGCGCGCCGCCGCTCCACCGCCAGGCGACAAACCGGCGGAGGCGCGCCGCCCGCAGAATCCCGCGAAGCCGTATCCCTATCGCGCCGAGGACCTCAAATACCCGAATCCGGGAGCAGGCATTCAACTGGCCGCCACGCTGACCATTCCGCCCGGCAAGGGACCGTTTCCCGCCGTGGTGCTGATCACCGGATCCGGCCAGCAGGACCGCGACGAGAGCCTGCTGGGCCACAAGCCCTTCCTGGTGCTGTCCGATTATCTGACGCGAAAAGGCATCGCCGTGCTGCGCTCGGACGATCGCGGCGCGGGCGGATCGGGCGGCGATTTCGCGGCCGCCACTACCGCCGATTTCGCGACCGACGTGGAATCCGCCGTGGCCTATCTGAAAACCCGCCCCGAGGTGGACCCGCACCGCATAGGCCTCGCCGGCCATAGCGAAGGCGGGGTGATTGCCCCTATGCTGGCGGCGCGCAACCACGACATCGCCTTCATCGTGATGATGGCCGGGACCGGGGTGCCCGGCGACCAGATCATCGTGGCGCAAGTAGTGGCCGGAAACGAGGCCGCCGGCATGAGCCACGAAGCGGCTGTCGAAGCCGGTGTCAAACAGAGGCGCATTCTCGACCTGGTGGAGCACGAAAAGGACGAAGCGGTGCTTAAACAGAAGCTGAGCGCGGAACTCCCCAGCCTTCCGCCCGCCCAGTTCGACGCCGCTTATCGACAGCTGACCTCGCCGTGGTACCGCTACTTCCTGACGTACGATCCGGGTACGGCGCTTCGCAAAGTCACGTGTCCGGTTCTGGCCATCAATGGCGATAAAGACACGCAGGTGCCGTCTAATTTGAACCTGCCGGCCATCCGCAAGGCCCTCCAGGAGGGCGGCAACAAGCACTTCGAAGTCGACGAACTGCCCGGCTTGAACCACTTGTTCCAGCACGCCAAAACGGGCGCCCCTACGGAATACGCGGAAATCGAAGAGACATTCGCGCCGGAAGCGCTGGAGAAGATCGCCGTCTGGATCGCGCGGCAGCCGTAGCATTACCAGCTTGAGGGTAAGTTATTGATTCCTGGTCGGCACAAAGTGTCCCAAGTAGGGCAGGATGGCATCCTGCGGCCGATTGGCAATCGGCCTTCCGCGCTATCGATGCTGTGGACCGGGCGGGTTGACAGGGGTACTCTCTGGGTCCCGCAGGTTGACAACCCGATGTCACTTACATTGCCCATAACCGCCTACCTGCATAATTAGTGGGGCGGACGCCCTCAGGGGTGCCCTCTGGGCCCGCCGGCCCCCTGGCCGGCTTCTCTTCGGCGCTAACGACTTGATTCTCTGAAAAAAAGCGGGACGAGGGCGTCCCGCGCGGACCAGGGGGTCCGCCCCACAATTAGCGCAGAATCCCACCTTTCCGGCAATGTAAGTGACATTGGCTTGCCAACCTGCCCTACTGAGCTTCTTGACTCCGTGTCCGTACCAGCCCTAGCGCTCCGCCGACCTGGCCCGCGCGGCTTTCACGATGCCCAGGAAACGGTGCGCCAGTTCGTTGATCCAATCCCGATTGCGATCGCGAATAGCAGCCCGGGGAATCAATTCCACCCCGATGCCGAGAGCGTTGGCACCCGCCACGATATAGTCGGCGGCGGTATGCTGATTCACCCCTCCGGCGGCGATGAGCGGCACTTCCGGGAACGGCGCGCGCAAACTCCGCACATAGGAAGGGCCGCCTACCGCGGCGCAGGGATAAGCCTTGACGAAATCCGCACCGGCTTTCCAGGCGGCCCAAACCTCGGTGGGCGTGAGTGCCCCCGGCATCACAGCCACGTCATACTTCGCGGCCACTTCCATCACTGCCGGATGGAGCCCCGGACTGGTCAGGAAATGCACTCCCGCGGCGACGCAGCATTGGGCCGTCTCGGCATCGAGCACCGTCCCGGCGCCCACTGTTAATTCGGGCTGGGTCCGCAACAGTTCGGCCAACACCCCAAGGGCTCCCGGCACCGTCATCGTGACTTCCACAATCGGAATGCCGCCGCGAGATACCGACTCGGCGGCAAACAAAGCGTCCTCCGCGCAGGTAACACGAATTGCCGGAATGATCCCCAGCCCGTCGATGCGCGCGCGAACTTCTGCCCGGTTCACGGGTTCAGTCTAACGCAATGATTGTGCGCAAAAATCCACATTTTTTGGGATCTTTCGGCTAGTGCGCGCATATGATATCCTTGCCCACGCGAGGGGTAACTCACATGGAACGGATGAAAGCCAGCGATTTTCCGCAGGACCTGCTGAACCTGTTCGACAAATACATTCACGGCGACCTGGACCGGCGCGCGTTCCTGGAGGGTGCGCAGAAGTTCGCCGTCGGCGGGCTCACCGCCATGGGAATTCTGGAGGCTCTCCGTCCGCACTACGCCTGGGCCCAGCAGGTGCCCAAAGACGACAAGCGCATCAAGATTGAGACGGTGACCGTCCCCTCCCAGCAGGGCAATACCGAAATCAAGGGAGTGCTGGTGCGTCCCGCGGGCGCCTCCGGCAAACTGCCCGGAGTTCTGGTGGTCCACGAAAATCGCGGACTCACTCCGTATATTGAGGATGTGGCGCGCCGCCTGGGCGTGGCCGGTTTCATGGCTCTGGCTCCCGACGGGCTCACCAGCGTGGGCGGCTTTCCCGGCACCGACGAAGCGGGCGTCGCGGCCTTCGCCAAGATAGACCGCAATAAGATGACTGAGGATTTCGTCGCTTCGGCGATGTGGCTCAAGGGGCGCGCCGATTGCACCGGCAAGATCGGCGTGGTGGGCTTCTGTTACGGTGGCGGGATCGCCAACACCCTGGCGGTGCGCCTGAGCGACAATCTGGCCGCCGCGGTGGCTTTCTATGGCGCGCAGCCCAAGGCCGAAGACGTCCCCAAAATCAAGGCCGCCATGCTGCTTCACTACGGCTCGCTCGACGCGCGCATCACCGGCGGATGGCCGGCGTACGAAGAGGCGCTGAAGGCCAACCATATTAACTACGCGGGCTACGTCTACGACGGCGCCAATCACGGCTTCCACAACGACACCACCCCGCGTTACGACGAAGCCGCCGCCAAGTTAGCCTGGCAGCGCACCTTGGATGTGTTTAATAAGTACTTGAAGTCGTAAAATGCGGGGCGTCATACTGGGATGATGATCCGCGCCCTCAGACTGGTAGTCTTCGGCATGCTCGTCTGGAGTTGCGTTGCGTGGGGCCAACAACCCTCCGTCGG
>CAZARO010000475.1:0-5077 GCA_964487165.1 uncultured Solibacteraceae bacterium
CGATCTCGAGGAAGGCGTCCAGCAGGAACATGGACGTCGAATGCAGGTGCATGAAGCTACATGGGAAGCGCGCGGCCATCGCCCGATCGACCGGTTGGACGAACTTGCGATACAGCGCCGGCGAGTACACGGCGGTGGCATCTTCCTGCAGCCGCATGATGGGTTGCGGCGACCAGAGCGAGTACTGAGCGTCGAAATACCCGCCGTGGAAGAGAGGCATGTGATCCCAGAACGCCTGCTGGACTTCGCAGAAGAATTCGGCCATGCGCCGGAGAAGTTCGGTGGCGCGCTCGGGTTCGTCCACCAGGTCCAGGACGCTTCGCGTGTGGCCGCGCAGCAGGCCGTGGAGATCGGTGGGTCCGACTTCGGCGGAGTGGCTCACCGGGAATCGCCCCTCGGCCGCGCGGACCAGGGCAAGGCCGAACTCCAGGTATTTTCGGAACCACCGGTTCTCGCGGTCGAGCTTCAGGCTGCACGCCCGGTCGAGCGACAGGTCCCGTTCCTCGCCGAGAATGCTGTCCGGAAACACGCGCATTCGGCAGCCGGCAATGCCCGGCAGCCAGGGGATGGCGACCTGGCCGGGACAGGCGCCGCGAATCAGATCGTCGCCCAGAATTTCGCCCTCGCGCAGCAGGCGCAGATGGTCCTCCAGGAACGCCCGCGGATCGATCATCTCCGGCGTGACGTAATCCAGCGAGCGCCACGCGCGGCAGGCTTGGAATTCCTGCACCGGGAACCAGCCCACCAGGCTGAAACCCACCAGCGGACGGGAGACGGCGCTCCTGTCCCAGAATGCCCGGTAGCGGGCGATCTTGGACGGATCGTTTCCGAAGGGGAAGGCGGAATTCTCGCCGGCTGGTGTCATCTCGCCGCGCTCCGTTCGCCTATCAGACGGCCCACGTCGCACTCCACTTGCGCGCCGCCGGATCGACAGGCGCGAACCCAGGCGGCAGCACGATGGAGGCGGGAGTGGGCCCCGCTTCCCGCTCGAAGTCGAGCCGCCATCCGCGCTCGCGCCCCAGCGGCTCCAGCCGCATGGAGATGCGTCCGAAGCGGGTGGGCGATCCCGAAATGGCGAACGGCTCGCCCGCCGCGAGCTCCGGCTTGCCGATGCCTCCCAGCAGCCGCAGCGATCGGCCGTCCTCCAGCGCCAGCATATGACGCAGATAGAGCACGCATTCCGCGCTCGCCCAGTTGTGGGGCATGTCGCCTATGTAGTCGGCCGCCAGCGAGCCTTTGAGCGGCTGCTCCTCGCGCCAGCAGTAGAGCGGCGTGGCATGGTTCAGGAAGCCGGTGAAGGTAGTCCGCGCCCAATCCTCCAGCCCCGCCCAGAGATACATGTGGGCCACGAATGCGGCCGCGTAGTTCCATGTGCCCTCGTGCGGCAGCCATCCGCTTTCGGCCGGCATGTCTTCCTGGGTGCAGGCCTGCATCAGCGCGATGTGGCCTTGGACCATCGGGTCGTCTTTCGCGAACACCAGGCCGGGATAGATGGCGTGCGACATGGCCCACTGCGCCACCTGCGGCTGAGGGCGTTCCCAGGGGTCGGCCGCGTCCCATTGCGGGTCGCTCTTCATCAGCATGGGCAGGTAGTCGAAGCCCGCGGAGTGGCGGCGCATCTCCTGCCGGGCGGCGGCCGTGAACGCGGCGCGCAGTTCGCGGTGGAAGCGGCCGACCGGTTCGAACCCCGGGAGATTCAACCCCGCGGCGGCCTGTTCCACGGCTTGCAACCCCGCCAGCACCCAGATGGTGTTGGTGAACTCGTCCCGCAGCCCGCCCAGTCCGCCATCGCCCATGCCCTTCGGTAACAAGCCGTAGCGGCCGGAAGCGCTGCCCTCCGCCGCGGCTTTGGCGCACAGCCCGCGCAGGAACTCGACGCCGCGCAACACGTTCGGCTGCATGGCGCGGAAGTAGGTCCAGTCCTGGCTCAACTCGGCTTGCCGCACCAGCGTGAACATGGCGATGCCCGTGTCTTTCCAGTGCTCGCGTCCGGCGCCGGCGAAGATGCCGCCGTCTTTCTCCTGCAGTGCCCAGGTGGTTTCCAGCCCCTGCTGCGCGTCCCGGTCGTAGCCCAGGTAGCGCGCGGCCTCCAGAATGAAGTTGCCATCCACCACCCAGAGGCCGCGATAAACCGTCGGCCCCACCTGGAACGTGAGGCGGCCATTCTTTCTCTCGCGAGCCTGCAGAATGTTGCGTGCGCACGCCGTCAAAAATTCGCCGTGCCGGCCCGGTATGCTCCACGATACGGGCTCACCGAAGGGCTTCCAGGTGCGCCAGAACTCCCTGGCCTCGGCGAGCAGCGCGTCCGGCTCGCCGAGCCCGGCGGCAATCTTCGCGAGAGGCTGCCCATCCTGCGGAAAGCGGAAGAACTGCCGCAGCGGCTCACCGGCGCGAGCCGCGCCCAGCCTTCCCTGCAGCACCCAATCGACGCCCGCGTCGGAGGGCCCGTGACATGGCTGGTCGCTCGCGAAAAGCAGCGGTCCGCTCTCGTTGTCCAGGTAAATTGCGTTGCCTTTGCGCGTCACTGCTCGCCGCGACCTTACTGTTACCACGGGGGCCGCGTGTACCGTGCGCCGTGTGCGCGGCCAGATTTCGACGATGACGTTATCGACGCGGCCCTCAGAGGCACGATCAGTGGCGAAGGCGGTGAGGTGCAGAAATGCTTCGGCGCGGTCGATTCGGGTGTGAACGATGGGGACCGCGGGCGACTCCAGTTCCTGCTTCGCCACTACATCCGGCTCCACACCGGTCAGGGAAAAGCCGACCACGGTTTCGAAGCGACCGCGCGCGAAGCCGTAGCGTAGTTCGCCGCGCTCGCCCACCAGACTCTTGGCGGGGTCGTCCGGAAAGCAGAAGGCCGTCTGGCCGGAAAGAGGCGCGTAGCGGAAATCGATGGGAGTGGCGGATTGAGGGGCCGCATCGGAGGCCGCGAGCGCGGCGCCGAACCCCGCGCTCGAGCGCGCGAGGAACTGGCGGCGATTCCAGTGGGGCATTTATCTGGACAACATTCTAGCAGGGGGCCGCGGGCACCGCCCGCGATGTCCCTTTGGGACATGGAAGTCAGAAGTCAGGAGTCAGTAGACAGAATGAAAGCTGGCGCCGCGGCGTAGGGAACCTGACGGGTCGTTACCGAAGCCCTTGTGGTGTTCACCCCTCTGTGCCCTCCAGTCTTGCCTTTGCTTTAGCTTCCTCTGTGTCTCCGTGCCTCTGTGGTGAAAGTACTCTTTCTATTTGACCGTCTACAGGAGTCATGCTATGCTCCTGTAGACGGTCAAATGAAGGAAAAATCCGAAGTGTTGCAGGGCACGCTCGATATGGTCGTGCTCCAAACCCTGGAGACCATGGGCGCGATGCACGGCTACGGCATCGCGCAGCGCATTCAGCAGGTTTCCCGCGACGTCCTCCAGCTCAATCAGGGCACCCTCTACCCGGCGCTTCTCCGCCTGGAACAACAGGGCTGGATTTCCGCCCAGTGGGGCATCTCCGACAACAACCGCCGGGCACGTTATTACTCCCTTACCCGCTCCGGGAAGAAGCAACTGGCAGTGGAGCGCGAAAAGTGGGATCGCATGTCCGGCGCCATCGCGCGCCTGCTCACGGCGGAGGCTTGATGCGCGCGCTCTTAGTACGATTCGCCAGCTTGTTCCGCCGCCGCGCGCTCGATCGGCAACTGGAGGAAGAACTGCGCTTCCACCTGGACATGGAAACGGAAGCCAACCGGCGCCGCGGGATGACGGCGAAGGCTGCCGAGCTGGCTGCCCGCCGCGAGTTTGGCGGTGTCGCGCAGACCGAAGAGACTTATCGCGACCGCCGCGGATTGCCCACGCTCGAACTGTTCTTCCGCGATCTGCGGTACGGCTTGCGCACGCTGCGGCGCAGCCCCGGCTTTACCGCCGTCGCGGTGCTTTCGCTGGCGCTCGGCATCGGGGCCAACACTGCCATCTTCACGCTCATCGATGCCGCCATGCTCCGCCCGCTGCCCGTGAAAGCGCCCGGTGAACTGGTCTCCATCGGCGACCCCGCGCGGCCCGGCGCACTCTCGTTCGGCCCGATCTATCTCGATACCTTCTCTTATCCCATGTACCGCCGCCTGCGCGCCGAAAACTCCGTCTTCACGGGCCTCATGGCCTCCGGTCGCGCCGACGGTGTGAGCGTGCGTGTGGATGGCGGCGGCGAAGAGCCCATCCGCGGCCGCATGGTTACCGCCAATTACTTCCATGTGCTCGGCGTCACGCCGGCGCTCGGGCGCGAATTCGTCCCTGTGGAAGACGAAGTCCGCACACCCGTTCCCGAAGCCGTTATCTCCTACGAATATTGGGAGCGGCGCTTCGCCCGCGACCCCGCCGTTCTGGGCCGCTCTCTGAAGATCAACAACGCCGTATTGAGTATCGTCGGAGTGGGGCCGCGCGGTTTCATGGGAGAAGTGGTCGGCAACGCGCCGGACGTGTGGATTCCCATGGCGATGAAGCCGGCCGTGAATCCCGGCTACGATTGGTTCGGGAAGAACGAGGCTCACTGGCTGCTGCTCATGGGCCGATTGCGGCCGGGAGTCAGCCTGGCGCAGGCGAGCGGGCAGATCCGTGCGCTCGTCATGCAGGATACCATCGACCTGGCGAACCCCGCGCTCTCCGCCGACGATGTGCGCGATTTGCGAACGATGAACGTGATCGTGGGACCGGGCGCACGCGGTTTCTCCGCGCTGCGCAGCCAGGTGTCGCGGCCGCTGACGACGCTGATGATTGTGGTGGGGCTGGTGCTGCTCATTTCCTGCGCCAACGTAGCCAACCTGCAACTCGCGCGTGCCGCCAACCGGCGCAAGGAGATCTCCGTGCGCCTCGCCATCGGCGCCGGCCGTGCCCGGCTGGTGCGCCAACTGCTCACCGAAAGCACCCTGCTCGCGGCGCTCGGCGGCGCCGTTGGCCTGCTGCTGGCGTATGCGGGATCGGGGTTGCTGCTGCGTCTCGCCGGCGGGGCCAACTCCGTCAACCTCGATGTGCAGCCCAACGGCGCCATCCTCGCATTCACCGCGGGAGTCTCCCTGCTCACCGGCATTCTTTTCGGATTGTCGCCGGCGCTG
>CAZARO010000476.1:0-5077 GCA_964487165.1 uncultured Solibacteraceae bacterium
TCTACGCCCCCGGCCGTCACCTCCGCCTTTTCGTACCCTTCCGTGCCGGCCGGAGTCACCCGCCAGCAGCGCAGTCCGCCGGCGATTTCGGCGATCTCGCGATCGCCCGTCATGGCCAGCGGCTTCGATTCTCCATGCACTTCGAACCATCGGTCCGCCAGGCGCTTGGGCAGCCAATCGGCCAGCAGGGTGCGGGCTTGCGAGCGATCGCCCGCGGCCCGCCGCTGCGCCATCGTGGAGGCGAAATCCACGTCCGGAAGCAGGTCGATTTCAAGCGCGCTACCCGGCTCCCAATAGGACGATGCCTGCAGCACCGCCGGTCCGCTGAGGCCGCGGTGCGTGAAAAGCATCTTCTCGCGGAAGGAACGCCCTCCGGCGCGAGCCACCACCTCCGCCGAGACTCCCGCCAGCATGCCGAATTTCGCCCGATCTTCACGCCCGAACGTCAGCGGCACCAGCCCCGGCCGGCACTCTACCAGGCGCAAGCCGAATTGCGCCGCTACCGTATACCCGAACGGCGTCGCTCCGATCTTCGCCACAGAGAGTCCGCCGGTCGAGATCACCAGCGATTCGGCGTGCCACGAATCGCAATCGTCCTTCACTTCGAAGGCGGCCGTTCGCTCGACGCTGCGCACTGCGCGGCCGGTCTCGATTCGAACCCCGGCGGCCGCGCACTCCGCCTCCAGTAGCGCCACAATCTCACGCGCCGAACCGTCGCAGAAGAGTTGGCCCGCGGTCTTTTCGTGGTAGCGTATGCCATGCCGTTCCACCAGCGCCACGAAATCCCGCGGCGCATAACGCGCCAGCGCCGACTTGGCAAAATGGGGATTGGCGGACAGAAAATGCTCCGGCCGGGTGTGCAGATTGGTGAAGTTGCAGCGTCCCCCGCCCGAGATGAGAATCTTGCGCCCTACTTGCGCGTTGTGTTCGAGGACCACCACGCGCCGCCCGCGCTTGGCCGCCTCGATGGCGCACATCAGGCCGGCCGCGCCCGCACCGATCACCAGTACGTCGATTGAGTGAGACGCCAGCGCTACCTCTGGCAGCAGATCTGGCTGGAAATCAGCGAGGGAGCCCGGTGTGCCGGAGTCGCGTCCGCGAAGTAGTTGGTCTCATTGAGCCGCCGGTAGACGTCGCCGGCGATGCCCGCCGCCATGGGACCGATCGAGGGCTTCCCGCCGGTGAGCAGCACCACTACCACCAGCTTGCGCTTGCCGGTTTCATTGAACGATCCGAACCACCCCAGGTGCGCGTGGTTCTCGGTGCAGGTACCGGTCTTGCCGGCGATGTCGCCATCGTCAGCCGCACGGTGAGCCGTGCCGAATTCCACCGCTCCGCGCATGCCCGGCTCGATCACCGGAATCAGGCCGGCGATGTCCAGGCGGCGCTTCACCCGCGGCACGAAGTTGCGGGCTTCCTCCTGGTTTTCCGGGTACTGCAGGTAGTAGAGCGTGCCGCCGTTGGCAATGGCGCTCATCAGCGCGGCCAGTTGCAGGGGGGTTTGTTCGATTTCCTCGCCGAAACTGGTCAGCATACCCACTCCGCCGTTGCGCGGAATCGCGCTCGGAAAACGGCCCGATTGCTCGCCCGGAATGTTCAGCCCGGCCCGTTCCCCGTATCCCAGCAGGTGGGCGTAATAGCTGAACCGCTCGAAGCCCAATTTCTGGCCGAGCGTGGCGAAATAGTAATTGTTGGAGTGCGCCAGCGCGTAAGTGAGATCCATGCGCATGCCGGGCAGCCGGAATTTCGTCTCGGGCTGGATCACCTTGGCGCTCAGCCCCGCCAGCGCCACCGAAACTTTGACCGTGGAGCAAGGCTGAAAGCCGCTGCTGGTGACGGCCTTCTGATTCACCATCGCCAGTATACGTCCCGTGGTGGGATCCACCGCCACTACCGATCCGTTGAACGAGCCCAGTGCTTCCACCGCCGCGCGGCGGATGGCCAGATCCTCGCCATCCACGCGGTCACCGATTGTGGAATCGGCATAAGTCGGTTCGGTCCACGGTCCGCCGGCAATAACAGCGGGTAACGCGGCCGGTGTCTTGCGGACCGGGCGGAGAGACGTCAACGTTCTTGCCGGCGTCGCCACTTTCAGCATCGCGGCCGTACCGGCAACCGTCTTACGCATGGCGGCCTTGTGGGCGACAGGGTGCGCCGGAGCGGGCTTGGGACTCGCGCTCCAGCCGTTCCACACAGCCACGCCGCAAACCGCCGCGAAGCTCAGAGAACGGAGAACGATAATGGCAGTTGCTCTATTCATAAGCGACTTCATAAGGTACACATGGCAGCAGCGGAGTGAAGGAGATACAACGTTTGCCAGAGCGAAGACAGGCTGCCGGCCTGAGCAGCCAAATACCGATTGTCCCTGACAATACTCGCCTCCGTCAAGTTCTTCCTTTATTCTAACATTCAGTGGCCAACCTGCTGGATGTTCTCGAAAGTGATATCGTGGCTTGCCGCCTTTGCCCACGCCTGCGCGACTACACCGCGGAGATCGCACGCATTAAACGGCGCGCCTATCGCGACTGGGATTACTGGGGAAAGCCCGTGCCGTCGTTCGGAGACCCGGGGGCGCGCGTCCTCATCCTGGGCCTCGCCCCCGGAGCGCACGGCTCCAATCGCACCGGCCGGATGTTCACTGGTGACCGCTCGGGCGACATCCTGTACCGCGTGCTCTACCGGACGGGGTTCGCTTCCCAGCCCGTGAGCAGTTCGCGCGACGACGGCATGCAACTGCACGGCCTTTACATTACCGCGGCCTGCCATTGCGCCCCGCCTGGCAACAAGCCCACGCCCGTGGAGATCCGCAATTGCCGGCCCTATTTCGAGCGGGAACTGGAACTGCTGCCCACGCTGAAGGTGGTGGTGGCGCTCGGCAAGATCGCCTTCGATAACTACCTGGACGTGCTGAAATCCCGCGGTACGATCCAGAGCCGCGCGCCCTTCCAATTCGGGCACGACCGCCAGTTCCGCATCGCCAACGGGCAGCCGGTGCTGGTGAGCTCGTACCATCCCAGCCAGCAGAACACGTCCACCGGCAAGCTGACCGAGAAGATGCTGGCGGACGTTTTCCGGCGGGCCCGCAAGCTGGCGGCGAGCGCCTAGTTTTCCGTAGGCTTCTGCTCGATATGATCGATCACGATCACCGGCACCGATCGCTTCTGTTTCTCCAGCTTCAATCCGAGTTGCTTCTCCACCGCTTCGAAAATCGAGAGGCCGCCGCTTGGGTCCGGCGCCGCCGGGCTGCCTCCCGCCGAGACCAAATCTCCGCCGCCGCGAGCCATCATCATGGGCACCCCGAAATTCATACTGAACGTCAGCGAGAAATCCCACCCACCCTCGATTCCGGTGGCGTCCGCAACCCCCAAGCTCAGGTCCGGCACCACATTTCGCAGGCGGTCTACAAATTGCGCCATGGTGATGTTCTGGCAAGTCATCACGCGCGTAAACGGCGGCGCTCCGGGCGGCGGTGGCACGTCCTTGCAGGATGTCCGGCTGGCCGGGTCGGCCTTCTTCATCTTCGATTTGCTCCCCGTCAGGGTGTAGGCCGGCAACTGCCGGTCCTCGGTGTGGTAAGTCATCTTGAAGCGCTCCACCAGCAGCGCGCGCAACATGGGCGCCATCGCTTCCCGGTCCATCGCCGGCGATGCCGATCCCTCCGACGGCGCTTTGGCGATAATGTCGAAGCGCTCGGTATCCGCCCAGCCCGGCAGCCCAACAAGCTGATCGGGGCCATTGATACTGAAAGCCTGGCTGACCAGAGATCGCAACGGCATCCCCTGAACGTTCAACCCGCCGCCGGCCTGAGTTTGGAATCTCATGCCTCTTCCGGCCGGGTCTGCCGGTTTGATGCTGGCCACCTCAAACTCTGTCGGAGGGGGAATAGTGGGCAGCACGTCCGCAGTGCCCGGCGGATTGTCGCCGGGCTTCTGGTTGACGCTATCCACCACCATTACCGGCGTGGGAACCTGCCGCTCTTCCAGTTTCAGCCCGAGTTGTTTTTCCACGGCCTCGAATATCGTGACGCGGTCGCCCGATTCCATCCCCGGTGCGAATATCATCGACCAGCGCATGTCGAAGTTGTACCTTCCCGTCAAACCCGTTTCATCGAGGATTGGATTCGGGCCCAACGAAGCGCCCATCATGTTGCGCAGCCCCTCCGTAAACGCCTTCATGGTCATATTCCGGCAGGCGTATTGAATCGTTCCGCCGGGCCCCAGGGTCAACGTCTGGGGGCTTCCGCCCACCGCGCCGCCCATTACCGCGGCGCCAACCATGATCCGCATACCGTCCGGTCCGGACCCCGACGAGGCCGGCTTGCACCCGCTCTCTTCCGTGCCCTCGGCCTCCTTCAGTTGCGGTTTCTTTCCCGCCACCAGCGCATAAGCCGGCAGCGGCTTGGTGTCCTTGTGGACCACCAGCCGGAAGCGATCCGCCAGCAGCGATTGCAGCATCAGCTTCTGCGTATCGGGGGTGGAATCCGCCGGCACCCTGGCGATCACATCGAAGCGGTCCATCTCCAGCCAGCTGGGCCCGCCCAATATCTTGTTCGTATCGAAGCCGTAAGCGGTGTGAATCAGGTCCACCATGGTGGCGTACTTGATTTCATACCGGCCGCCGCGCACCGGCGAGGTCCGCACGAACGGATTCTGGATCTTGGCGCTGACGTGGACGTCGGCGGCCTCGAATCTGGGCGGAGCATCGGCGGATTGGCTGAATGCCAGCCAGACGCCGCAACTGGCCAAGATGGTCCCCAAGACGGATGGTTTCATAGGCGCGCATTCTCCTAACGAATTAGTATAGACGGAGCGCACCGCCCCGGCGTTGGGGTGATTTTCCCGCGGTTCTGGGACTGGGCTGCCTTTGTAGGACATGCTTTAGCTTGTCCGGCGAGCGCAGCTCGCCGCTGGAGTTGTGTGCCATTTGCTCCCTAACTGGCGGGCTGAAGCCCACCCCACCAGACGGATCGACACATCTTGGTGGGGCGGGCTTCAGCCCGCCGAAGGCGAGCGTAGCTCGCCACTCGGCTTTGGCCTTTTCGTGGGGCAGCCAATCCTGGCTGCAGGCCGGCTTTCAG
>CAZARO010000477.1:0-5060 GCA_964487165.1 uncultured Solibacteraceae bacterium
TCGCCGACTCGGTGGCCAGCGTCTGCATGCGGTTCAACATGGTGCTGATGTTGCTCAGGCCGCCATCGATGATCTGCAGCGTATTGACGCCCTGGTTGCCGTTCAGAACACCCTGGCTAAGTTCCGCAATGCTGGCCGCGTAACCGTTGGCGACCGCCAGTCCGGCAGCATCGTCGCCGGAGTTGTTGATGCGGTAGCCGGAAGTCAATTGTTCGATGGTATTGGTCTGAAAGTTGTTATTGTTATTCAGATTTACGGCCGCGACCATCGAGGCAATGTTGGTTTGGAATGAAATCATAAGTTGTTACCTTCCTGAAATGGCATCCTTCACCTGGCTGATGGTGGAATGCATGAGGTTGGAGGCCATGCGGAAACGCATGGTGTTCTCCAGATGCCGGGCTTCCCGGTCGAGATCCACATTGGTGCCGTCGTGCCTGGCCAGGTTCACGTATTGTTCGAGGCTGTCAGTGAGGCTGTCGATCACGGCAATCGGACGAATGCAACTGATATGCCAGAATTGGAAGTTTGCCAAAATCGGCCCATAGCGATCAGTTTTTGAGGGTTTTGTTGGTGAATTTGGCTTGTTGCGCCTGGCTGACGGCGCGCACATGCAGATCCTGGGGATTGCGGAACAAGCTGCCTATGTCAATACGGTGACGACGTCAGGGGCTTGACAGAGAGAACTGACAGCCTTTTACAGCGCCAGATGGACTCGCGGCGCCCGCGCATCCTGCCCCGGCAGGTACCGCCTGAGGAAGGTGAGGCGGCGGAATTCGTCAGCCTGGGAGGTGCGGGCGATACGCAGCAGAATTTCTGTCCGGTCAAACAGTTCTTTCAGCCAGATGGCAATTTCGCGGACGCCGGGATCGCCGGCAGGCAGTGCCCGAGCCTCAGCGGCGGCAGCCTCGCCAACCCTTACCGCCAGGCGTTCGACCTCGGCGTAAGCCCGGCGCGCGGCGGCCCGGCGCAGCTCGTTACTCAGTGTAGCCAGGTTGGAAGATATCATGACTTAGTCAAGGCCGGCGATGTTGTTGGCGTTCTCGGTTTGGAACAGGTTGGTGTAATACTGATTTTGTTCCTGGAGCACCGAAATGGCCGCGTCGGCGGCGGACAGTTGCGCCTGGAGGTTGGCCTGGATGGTGTTTACCCGGGTCTGGTCATTGGAGATCTGATTGTTGTCGTTGGTGATTCCGTCCACGATGTTGCTGAACTCGGTGGTCAGCATGCCGGTGGTCGGATCGGCAATGGTGGAGAGGGCGTTGTTGGCGGTTTCGAGAAAGCCGCCGGCAGTGAGACCTCCGAGGAATTGCTGAATGCCCGAGGCGGTTTGACTGTCGAACTGTGAGGCGTCGAAGGAAAGGGTTCCGGTGTCACTCAGGGTCAGACCCAGATCGCTCAGGCTCTGAACCGAGCCTGAACTGGCCGTATATTGCGTGATCTGGCTCAAAGCGTCTTGCATCTCGTACACCAGGCTCTGGCCGGCCAGCGAGCCGCCATTCTGCCCGGTCTCGCTCTTCACCCCGGAAGCAGCGGTGTTATAAGCCGTGACGAAATTCGACAGCGCGCTGGACAAGTTGCCATCGCTGGCCGCGACGGTGATATTCACGGTCTGCCCCGGGTCGGCGCTGACCAGGGTTGCGGTAAGGCCCGGCGCCAATGTGACCCTGTTGGAAGTACTGCTCAGGACCGTGCTGTTTCCGTTGACGGTGTACTGGGCATCGGTTCCGGATTGCACGGTGGAAAGCAGGTCGTTGGTTCCATCGTTTAACTGGATGGTATCCGCGCCCAACTCCGTGCTGGTAAGCGACAGGCGGTAATCCGGACTGGAGTTCGAGCCCAGGTTGACGATGGTGGCCGATACGCCGGCGTCGGCATTGTTGATGGCGTTGGCTAAATCGTCCAAGGTGTCGCCGGCAGGCGTAATCGTGGTTGCTGTCCCATTGACCGTGAGGGTGAAACTGGAAGAAGGACTGATATTTTGGGAACTGGGATCGGTAACCGGCGTTGAGCCCGCGTTGCTTATCGTGCTGGTGGATGAACCAATATCGGAGACCTGGATAGAGTAAGTGCCGGGGAGCGTGGTGGATTGCGCCGATGCCGAGACTACGGAGGTATCCGAAGAAGTGGCCGAGACGTTGCCCGTCGTCGCCGATGCAATGGCTTGCAACGCACTCTGCAGCGAGCTGAAGTTCGACTGCTGCGTGCCCAGGTCGGTCTGCTGGCTCTCCAGGGTGCTGACATCGCTTTGCAGTTGCTGCATGGGGAGAGAAGCGATGGAGACGGCGCGCTGCAGGACCTGCTGGAAAGAGCTGGAAAAAGTGCTTTGGCCACTAAACGTGATTGGATCTGTAACGGAACCGGTTGTGCTGGTACCCATAAGTAACTGCCTTTGCAAGATAGGGGCCGAACCCTTGCGAGTCCGGCCCCATTTAAGCTAAGAGATTCTGCTTCCGGCCGAATACCGGAAGTAAAAAAGGGCGGCGGGAAATTTCCCGCCGCCGGAGGCTTACTTTACTGCAAGGGTAACCCCAGCCGGACTGGTGGCCGCCCCAATAGCGATCGAAACGGGAACGTTCTGTGCGGTGCCCGGAGTGGCCACCAAACCGGCCGGCACCGTAACGTTGATTTGGTACAGGCCAGCCACCGAACCGGAAGCAAACCCGGCCCAACTGACTTCTGTATTACCCGATTGAGTAACAGTAGTGCCGGTCGGGGTGGTGAAAGTTACCGTCACGGGTGTGGTGGGGGTAGACCCGGTGGTAAAGCAGGGAGCAAGGCCCGGCAACCCGCTGCCCGGCACGTCCAGAAGCACCTTCGAATTGATGACTACACCGTCGAGATTGGTCCATGGCGATGTAGGCTTGGTCCACCCGGTGATCCCGGTGGAATTCGCAGCCTGTAGGTAACCCACATACGTGGGGTTTGCCGGCGCAGCGCCGCTGACACCGACGCAGCCACCGGGGTACGCGGCTGTGTTGGAGGCCGCGTCCACGCCTGAACTGGTGGGGATCCCGAGGCCCGTCACGTAGAGCTGGACGAAGCTGCCGGCCGTGGTCGCATTGGTCAGCGAGTTCACGGAGTAGTCCGAGTTCAGGATTGCGCCTTGCCCCACACCCTCTGAAGAGAGCGTGAAGATCCCGGGATCGGCGGCATTAACGGTGACCGCAAAAGACCCATCGCTGGTGGCCGTGCCGGAGGTAACCCAAACGGTGGCGGTGCCGGCAGGCAGGCCAGAAGGAACGATGGCGTTGATCTGCGTGGCGTTGGCGTACAGAATCGGCGCAGAGTAGCTGGTGGAGCCGCTCTTGAAGACGACCGACAAGTTTACGGGCGCAGAGACGGTACCTCCGATAGCGACAGCCGTGCCGAACCGGCCGAATGCATCCGTCGTGCCAGATGCGCTAGAGCCGGAGGTGAAGTTGGCGCCGAAGATACTGACCAGTTCGAAGGGGGCTACAGCTGGCTTTTGTGGCGCAACGGGTTGAACGTACGATGCCGTGCTGGTGACTGAGTACACCACAGGGCTCGTGGTAAAGGTCAGGGTCTGACTGAACTTGCCGGGGGCGGCGGGAGCCGACGCGCCGGTCTGATTTCCCAGTGAGATAGTCAGGGTCGAGGTTTTCGCCGGGGAGACGATTGCGGGGAAGGGCGGCGACAAACTCACCACGATGGCGTTGCCGCCCGGCATTACCACCGAATTGGCAGTAACATCGACAGACCCCGCGAACACCTTGGTGGGCGAAATGCCGTTGTTGATAATGTTGCCCGGGCCCACAAAATTGGTGCCTGTCAGGGTCACTACCAGGTCGGTAGTGGTGGCAGAGGCGGCCGACGTCGGGCTAATAGCGGTAAACGTCGGATCCGAGGGCTGTATTTTGTATGTGTAGAACAGAGTGAGCGTTTGCGGGCTCGTCAGGCTGGTCGTGCTCACTGTGACCGTAACCGTGACGACCGCGCCATACGGTGTGCCGAAGGCGAACAGGCCCGAAGCGAGATTGGCCTTCATCTGGGTGCCCCAGGTGTAAGCAACTCCCGAAACGGAGGCGGCCGTGGTGGAGGCGCCCGATAATTGGCACGGACTTGCGGTGGGGACGAAGGTCAGATAGGTGGTCGTCGCCGTGCAGGTCGCAGCGAACGAGATCGGCTCGTCGCTGGAGAGAACCGTCACGGTAGGGACTGGCGCAACCGGGTTCGCCGTCATCGTAAAGATGTTGGGGATCGTGCAGTTGCCGATAGTCAAGCAGCCGGTGTTACCCAGGGCGGCCGTGATTTCCTTGATCGAGGCAGTGGCCGCCGTGTTCGCTACCGTCAAAGTGACGGCGATGCTCAAGGAGCTTTGGGCCCCCGTAGCGGTGAAAAACACGTTGGCGGTGTAGTTACCCGCGGCCAGTGCGGGGACTACGCCTGCGGCCAGCGTAAAGGTGGCTGTCGCCCCTCCCACAGCCTGTCCCGAACCTGCCGAAACGGTGAGCCATAGGGGAACGGTGGCCGGGTTCACCGTGAAAGGCATGCTTGCTGCGGTGCCGGTATATGTGATGGTCGCGTCTTGAGCGGTGGTAGATACGGAAGTGCCTTTGACCCAACCGAAGTAAATGGGAGTGCCACTGGTGGACCACGTCAGCGGTTGTGCTGGAATGACTGTCAAGGTCACCACCACTGGCAGAACCCCTCCGCCATCGGCACCCACGGCCAGGTCGACCGTCGCTGTTGTGACGCCCGGTGGAAGGCTGTTGGCGGCAGTTTGAGAGACCACGAATGCGCAATTGTCGGAGCCGGGGCTAACCGGGACTGTGCCCGTGGCGGGCGTGACCGTTAGCCAACCCGGAAGAGTGCTGGTCACCGAGTAGCTAACGCTCGAGGAGTCAGTAGAGGTAATGACCGCATTCGTCTTCGCGGTGCCTTGATTCGCGACGCCACCCGAGATGTAGAAGAGGTTGACCGTGGAAGAGGTGGCCAGGGTGGTCGGCGAGGTTGATGCGACGGCCGTAAACGAGACGGTGACGTTCGTTATGTTACTCCCGACAGTGGTTGTCAGGACAAGGGTGTCGCTGTTGAGCCCA
>CAZARO010000478.1:0-5056 GCA_964487165.1 uncultured Solibacteraceae bacterium
CCGTTCCACAGAATCTGCACCCCGATGCACACCAGAATGAACGACGACAGGCGAATGATGACGTTCATCGCGGAGTCGCCCAGGGTACGGCCGATGGCCTCGGCGAAACGATAACTCCAATAAATAGATGCCGCAATCAGCAGCGAGCCGAGCAGCATGGCGACAATCAGCGGCCAATGCCACTCGGAACCCTCGGGCCGGTTGGCGCCCACCGCAATGGCCACCGAGATCGATCCGGGCCCTACCGTCAGGGGCAGGGTGAGCGGGTAAAATGCCTGCCGGGAATAGTCGGCTTCGTTACATTCTTTGCTGGCGCCCTTGTCGTCGCCGTCGCGGTCCGGCTGGCGCAGCAGCGTCCACCCGGTAGAAATCACCACCAGGCCGCCGCCCACCTGCACCACGGGCAGCGAGATGCCGAAAAACGCCAGGATGTGGGTGCCGATGAAAATCGAGGCCAGAATCAGAATCAAGCCGTTCAAAGCGATCATGCGCGCCAGGGCGGTGCGCCCGCGGCTCGAGAGCCCGCGCGTCAACGACAGGAAAATAGGCGTGTTGCCGATCGGGTTGACAATCGGAAACAGGGCGCCCACCACCAGCAGAGTGTACCTGGCAACAGCGCTGAGCGTGTCGGGCATGAAAGGAAACCTTCAGCTTACCGCACCAGCCGGGCCTTCCCGGAGCCGATTTGCATCCGCCGAGCCGCCTCACCTAAGATGGGTATTCAACTCCGGTTCCGGCCAGCCATCGTGATCGTTCCTCCTACCGATCGAAATCCCGAGCCGATTCTGCGCGAGCAGTTGCACCTGCACGACGATACGCGCTTCGCCACCGGCAGAGTGGCCATTTTCCAGTACTCCGCAGTGGTCGTCTTCCTGTTCCTCATCGCCGGCTTCTGGAACCTGCAGGTCCAAAACCCGGAATACTACGCGGAGAGGGCGCAGCAGAACCGCATCCGGTCGCGTCCGCTGCTGGCGCCGCGCGGGCGCATCCTGGACCGCGACGGCCGCGTGATCGTCGACAATTCGGTCTCTTCCATGCTGCTGCTGACGCGCGAAAACCTCAAGCCGGAAGACCTTGCGCCCATTGCCGACGGTCTCGACCTGAATCTGGCCGACTTGGAGGAAAAGGTACGCCACAAATCGCGCGAACCCAAGTACGAAGCCATCCGCCTGAAGGACGAATTGACGCCCGCCGACCTCGCCTTCATCAATTCGCACCGCGACGCCTTCCCCGAGTTGGACGTGATCCAGTCGCAGCCGCGCGTGTACCCGCAGGAAGGCATGATGGCCCACGTCATCGGGTATACCGGGGATATCAGCGAACCGGAGCTCGATTCGCCGGACTTCGCCAAATACAAACTGGGCGATATCATCGGCAAATTCGGCATCGAGCGCCAGTACAACGACAGCCTGATGGGGCAGGATGGCCAGCAGCGCGTGGAAGTGGACAATCGCGGGCAGGTGCGCCGCTCAGAGGAAGAGAAGCCGGCGATTCCCGGCAAGGATCTGACCCTGACCATCGACCTGGATCTCCAGGCCGTGGCGGAACTGGCCATGGACGGCAAGAACGGCGCCGTGGTGGCGCTCGACCCGCGCACCGGCGAGATTCTCGCCATGGTCAGCCGCCCCACCTTCGATCCCAACAAATTCATCGGCCACATCAGCACGCGCGATTGGAACGCCATCGCCGGCAACCCCGACCATCCGCTGATGAACCGCGCCATCCAGGCGCAGCAGGCGCCGGGCTCCACCTTCAAACCGATTGTGGCGCTGGCGGCTCTCGAGACCGGGACCATCAACGAACAGACCACAGTGCATTGCCCCGGCTACGTCACGTTGTACGACCACGTGTATCACTGCATGGAGAAGCAAGGCCACGGCACGCTCTCCCTGCACAACGCCATCGTGCATTCCTGCGACACTTTTTTCTTCAGCGTGGGCGCGCGGCTGGGAATCGACAACCTGGCCAGGTACGCCGATATGGTGGGGTTCGGGCACGCCACGGGGGTGGATTTGCCGGGTGAGGCCGCGGGGTTGGTGCCGTCGCCCAAGCAAAAAGTGCGCACCCAGCGGCAGCAATGGTATGCCGGCGACACACCGCCCGTGGCTGTGGGACAAGGCGCGCTCACGGTGACGCCGCTGCAACTGGCGCGCGCCATCGGGGGGCTGGCCATGGGCGGGGTGTGGAGGAGTCCCCATCTGGTGAGGAACGACGCCGTCGCCGCCAGGAAAGTGGAAGCGAAACTGGAGCCGGCGCACGTTCAAGATGTGGTGGACGCCATGTATGGGGTGGTGAACGAAGGCGGCACGGGCGCGCCGGCGATGCTCCCGGGGCTGGAGCTGTGCGGGAAGACCGGCACGGCGCAACTGGCGTCGATCGAGAAGTCCAAGGCGGAAGCCGCCCGCCACGGCATGAATCTGAAGGAGAATGCCTGGTTTGTGGGCTTCGCTCCGCGGCGTGCGCCGGAAATCGTGGTGGTGGCGCTGTTCGATCACGGCGGCGTAGGGCAGTACGCGGCGACTATCGTGCGTGACGTGGTGAAATCCTATTTCGATAAGAAGACCAGGCTGGAGACATGGCGCCTGGAGCGGTCGACAGCGACCGCGGGGGGTTCGTTCCTGCGGCCACCGAGCCCTTTACCCTGAGGTGTTCAGGCAATAGCTCGTGGGGCAGGATGGCATCCTGCGGCCGATTGGCAATCGGCCTTCCGCTGCCGTGTGCACCTCTCGGACAGCGGGTTACCAACCCGCCGCAGGTTGCCAACCTGCCCCACTTGGCTTCTCGGAGTTTCTATGGATAGCGCCGGAGCGCTGATTGCTGACCGCCGACAGCTCGCTCCTGCTAAAATAGAAAACGAGCATTGGTTCCGCTCATCGTGTGATTGTTCCCCCAGCTGATCGAAATACCGATCCGAATTTCCCCGGGCAGCCGCAATTGCATGACGATACCCGCTTTGCGGCCAGCAAGATCGCCATTTTCCAATACTCCACGGTAGTGATTTTCCTTTTCCTGACCTCCGGCTTCTGGAACCTGCAGGTGCAGAATCCCGAGAAATACGCGGAGCGGGCGCAGCAGAACCGCATCAAGTCCCGGCCTCTGCTGGCTCCGCGGGGACGTATTCTCGACCGCGACGGAAGGGTCATCGTGGACAATCACGTTTCCTCCACCCTGCTGCTGACGCGCGAAAACCTCAAGATGGAAGACCTGAAGCCCATCGCCGACGGCCTGGATCTCAATCTGGCCGATCTGCAAGCCAAGGTCGGCCGCAAATCCAAGCTCCCCAAGTACGAAGCTATCCGCTTGAAGGAAGAGCTTACGCCCGCCGATCTGGCCTTCATCAATTCGCACAGCGATGTCTTCCCGGAACTGGACGTCATCAGTTCGCAGCCGCGCCTCTACCCCAGAGACGGCATGATGGCGCACGTGATCGGGTACACCGGAGAAGTCACCGAGGCGGAACTGGACTCGGCGGAATTCGCCAAATACAAGCAGGGCGATGTGGTCGGCCAGTTCGGCATCGAGCGCCAGTACAACGACAGCCTCATGGGGCAGGATGGCCAGCAGAGGGTCGAAGTGGACAACCGCGGGCAGGTCCGGCAGGACTTCAAAGAGGATGAGAAGCCCGCGATTCCCGGTAAGGACCTCGAAACGACCATCGATCTCGACCTGCAGGCCGTCGCCGAACTGGCCATGGACGGCAAGAACGGCGCTGTGGTGGCGCTCGATCCGCGAACCGGCGAGATTCTCGCCATGGTTAGCCGCCCCACCTTCGATCCGAACAAATTCATCGGCCACATCAGCAACAAAGATTGGAATGCCATCAACACGAATCCCGACCATCCGCTGATGAATCGTGCCATCCAGGCGCAATTCGCCCCGGGATCCACCTTCAAACCGATCGTGGCGCTGGCGGCGCTCGAGACCGGGACCATCACCGAGCAAACGACCGTTCATTGCCCCGGCTACGTGGTGTTGTACGGCCACCTCTACCATTGCTGGGAGAAGAAAGGCCACGGCACGCTGTCCCTGCATAACGGCATCGTCCATTCCTGCGATACCTACTTTTTCACCATCGGCAACAAGGCCGGCATCGACAATCTGGCGCTCTACGCCGATATGGTGGGGTTCGGACACGCCACCGGCGTCGATCTGCCGGGTGAAGCGGTGGGCGGCGTGCCCTCGCCGGCGCAGGTTTTGCACACTTACCACCGCAAATGGTACGCCGGAGAGACGCCCTCGGTGGCGATCGGGCAAGGCGACCTGAAGGTTACCCCGGTGCAACTGGCGCGGGCCATCGGAGGAGTCGCCGTGGGCGGTGTGTGGCACATTCCCCACCTGGTGAAAAACGACGCCGTGGCCGCCAAGACCACGGTGTGGCCGCTCGATCCCGTGCACGTGCAGGACGTGGTGGATGGCATGTACGGCTGCGTCAACGAAGCTGGCACGGGGGCGCAAAGCGTAATTCCGGGGATCGAGTTTTGCGGCAAAACCGGGTCGGCGCAGCTGGCGTCCGTGGACCTGGCCAAGTCCGAAGCCGGCAAGGAAATGAATCTGAAGGACAACGCCTGGTTTGTCGGTTTCGCCCCGCGGCGCGATCCGGAAATCGTGGTGGTGGCGCTGTTCGAGCATGGCGTCCATGGGAACCTCGCCGGCCCCATCGTGCGCGACGTGGTAAAGGCGTATTTCGACAAGAAGACCAGGATCGAGACCTGGCGGCAGCAACAATCGACGGTCGCCTCCGGGGTTGCCGCGGTCAGTACTTTGGGATTGCCGGGGGCGTCCCGCAACTGACATGGCCCGCACGCTAGCCCCGCGCGACATTGACTGGACCCTGCTGATTATCGTGCTGCTGATCTGCGCGGTGGGAATTCTGCAAATATATAGTGCCACCCTGGGCACGGATTCGCACAGCGCGTGGTGGAAGCAGATCCTCTATATCATCGGTGGGCTGGTGTTGATGGCCATGGTGGTGCCATCGGACTACCACGGCTTCCTGCATCACGTGCCGGTGATGTACATCTCCGGTACGGTGGCGCTGCTGGGGACGCTGGTCATC
>CAZARO010000479.1:0-5049 GCA_964487165.1 uncultured Solibacteraceae bacterium
GCAAACACAGAGGCGCTATTCCGAGCCGCGCGCGCAAGCAAGCGGTTCTTCGAATATTGCAACTCCCTGGCGGGCTGAAGCCCGCCCCACCTGTTCTTACTCTTACCGCACCGTCGGGTATTTGATTCCCAGCTGTTCCAGGTAAGTGTCGTACTTACTCGGGTCGTAATAGAACTTCTGCATCGCCGGCCGATACTTATCCATGGTCTCTTTATTCATCCAGATGGCCGGCTTGTCGTCGGGACGCAGGAAGCTCTTGTATTTGACTTCCTTCGTCTGCACGTTGTTGAAATAGTCCCAGGCCTTGGCCACCAGTTCGGGATGCAGCAGGATATCCAGTACCGTCATGGCCTGTACCTTGGCGCCGGCCACCACTCCCTTGTGCGCGATGGGCGTGGCCATGGAGATTCCATTCGCCCAGTTGTGGCCCGGGCCGCCGGGGATATTCGACGGGAAGCGCAGCGTGACGGTGGGGACGTTCCAGCTCACGTCGCCGATATCGTCGCTGCCGCCGCCGGTGGGTCCGGGTCCCGCGCCCTCGCCGCCCGTGTCGTCGCCTCCCCCGCGAGGCTGCGGCGGCGGACGAAACGTCTGCAGCTTCGTCGCCAGGCCGTGTACCGGCTGCTTCAGTTCCGCCTGCATCCCCTTGGCCAGCGTCTGGTCGTCTTCACTCCACTGCGGCAGCCCGACTTTGTTGATGTTCTCCTGCATGTCCTCGGCGATGGGGCGGCTGAAATACCCCGGCCAGGCGCTGCCCAGCAGGCGCTCGGTGTACGCCGTGTCGGTCATCAGCGTGGCCGCCTTGGCCATGTTGTCGCCGATCTTCCACATATCCATAATGTGGTCGTAATCGGCCTCGCGGAAGTAATACCAGACGGCCGCGGTGGGCGGCACCACGTTGGGCTGATCGCCGCCGTTGGTGATGACGCGGTGCGACCGCTGGGCCAGGCGCAGGTGCTCGCGGCGGAAGTCCCAGCCCACGTCCATGAGTTCCACCGCATCCAGAGCGCTCCGGCCGCGCCACGGCGCCGCGGCGGCGTGCGCGCTTTCGCCCTTGAACATGTACTCCACGCTCACCAGCCCGTTCTGGTTGAGCGACGGCCCCCAGGAGACGCCCATGTTCGCGGCCACGTGCGTGAACAGGCAGACATCCACATCCTTGAACATACCCGCGCGTACATAGTACGCCTTGGTGCCGACCAGTTCTTCGGCCACCCCCGGCCACAGCCGGATGGTGCCGGTGAGGTGCTCGCGCTCCATCACCTTCTTTACCGCCAGGGCCGCGATGATGTTCAGCGGCACGCCGGAATTGTGCCCTTCGCCGTGGCCCGGAGCGCCTTCCACGATGGGGTCATGGTAGCCGACGCCGGGCTTCTGCGACGCCTGCGGAATGTCGTCGATGTCGCTGCCCAGCGAGATCACAGGCTTGCCCGAGCCCCAACTCGCCACCCACGCCGTGGGAATGCCGGCGTAGTTGCGCTCCACCGTGAAGCCCTCCTTTTCGAGGATGCCGCTGAGGTATTTGGTGGTCTCGAACTCCTGAAACCCGAGTTCGCCGAAGCTGAAAACGCTGTCCACCATAACCTGCGCCTGTTTCTTCATGGCGTCGATCTGGCCAACCAGGTCGGCCTTCATGGAGGCCTCTTTTTCGGGAGAGACTGTGGGCTGCGCCCATACCGGCGCCGCCAGAAGCAAGAGCGGAAGGAGTTTTCGCATTGTGCTAGTGTACCGAATTCCCGGTACATTATTAGGATGCGCGCATTCCTCGTCCTTTTACTTTCCGCGGCAGCCTACGCCGCTCCCTGCATCACCGCGACCTCCGCCTGCACCGAATTCGTGACCCTGGGCGCCGGGCCGGCCCGCACAATGGTCTATCGCACCCAGCCGCTGGCCGTGAAAAACGAGAAGATCGCCCGCGCCCTGATCGTCATCCACGGCACCAACCGCGATGCCGACAACTATTTCCGTTCCACGCTGGCGGCGGCGTTCCTGGCGGACGCGCTCGACGACACCATTCTGATTGTGCCGCACATCGCTTCCGCCGCCGGCAGCTGCAAGGATCCGCTGGCACCCAACGAAGTGAGCTGGAACTGCGCTTCCTGGCGCACCGGCGGAGCTTCCATGGCGGACGACAAGCTCACCACCTTCGACATGGTGGACGAGATTCTGCGCCGTTTGGCCCGCAAGGAAATCTTTCCCAATCTGAAGTCCATCGTGGTGGCCGGCCACTCCGCCGGCGGCCAGTTCGTGAACCGCTACGAAATGTCCAACCGGGTCCACGATACGCTGGGCCTGCCGATACGATACGTGGTGGCGAACCCTTCCAGCTACGCCTGGATCGACGACACCCGGCCGGCCGCTGTCACGGACCCGTGCCCGAACTATAACCGCTGGCCGTACGGCTTCCAGGGTCGCTCGGGATACGCGGCGCGCATCGGCGACGAAGATCTCAAAAAGCAGCTCGCCGCGCGGCCTACCACCTACCTGCTGGGCGAAATCGATATTCTGCCGCTGGGCGGGTTCGATTCCTCCTGCTCCGCCATGCGGCAAGGGCCCACCAGGCTGGCGCGCGGCCAGGCATTCGGCAAATACGTGGATGAGCAACTGGGCGCGAAGCACGAAATCGTCGTGGTGCCGCTCTGCGGCCACAACGCGCGCTGCATGTTCACCGCGGAAGTCGCGCTGCCGCTGCTGTTCCCGAAAGAGTAGGGCCCGCGCGCCAGGGTGGGGCTGGCTTCGGGTTTCCCAGCCGGCGCAGCAAGTGCAAGAGAATGATGCTGAAGGATACCGCAGGGCACTGAAGTGAGAATAGCGCTGGCTTCAGTTCCCTTCAGCGTCCTCCAACACCCTTCCGTACCCTCCGGAGTTTGATAGTTTTCTCAGAACATTCGGCACGATCCTCAGAGAAAGCGGTTCTCGCGTGGCGCACTATGATCCTGTACAGGTTAGTCTGCCATGCCGTCTCGCCATGGCAGTTGTGTCTCATTGAGGAGTGGCGAATGTCTAAACATACTCGTGCGCTTCGTTGGCGCACGCTTCTTCTCGGCCTAGCCGCGGTTTCCACGGCTCTTTTCGCGCAAACCGATCGAGGTGTCATCACAGGCACTGTGAAAGACGCCAGTGGGGCCGTTGTGCCCGGAGCGCTGGTAGCGGCAGTTCAGCCGAGTACCAATGCCAGTTTCCGCACCAACACAACCAGTGCGGGAGAATTCACCGTGCCGTCGCTGCCGGTGGGAACCTATCGGGTCCGGGTAGAAAAATCCGGATTCAAGACGTATATTGCAACCGACATCGTAGTGGCCGCCGGAGCCACGGTCGAAGTGGACGCGGTCCTGCAGGTGGGCACCTCGCAGCAGACTGTCGAAGTCATCGCCAATGCCCAGATTTTGCAGACCGAAAGCGCCCGTGTGGCTACCGAGGTATCCAACCGGATGGTGGACGATCTGCCGTTGCTGGTGAACGGAGCGGTGCGCAGCCCCTTCGATCTTTCGTCCACCACGGCGGAAGTGAGCTCCACCGGTCAATACCGGGTAGGCGGCGGGAAGGGCGGCGCCTATGGCATGACGCTCGACGGCACTACCGTTACCACGTCGGGGCAATTGGACTCCAACGGAGTCACCTGGACGCAGATTAATACTCCTTCGGTGGACGCGCTCACGGAATTCAGCGTGGTCGCCGGCGGCTTCAAGGCGGATGTCGGCCATGCGTCCGGCGGCGCCATGAGCTTCGTTTCCAAGTCGGGCACTAATGAGCTTCACGGGGACGCCTATGAGTTCCTGCGCAACCAGGATTTGGACGCCAAAGGTTTCTACGGCGCAACCAAGCCGGTTTACAAGCAGAACGATTTCGGGGTCACGGTCGGTGGCCCGGTCTGGCTCCCCAAGATTTATCACGGAAAGGATAAGACGTTCTTCTTCTTCTCTTACGAGGGTTTTCGCAACCGCATCGGCGCCACCGCGACTCCTTACAGCGTTCCGCCGCCGGAATTCTATTCCGGCAACCTGCAGAACTTCGTCAACGGCAGCGGCGTCATGTACCCCATCTACGATCCCTCCACCACCCAGCTGGTGAACGGCTCCTACGTGCGAACCCCGTTCCCGAATAACCAGATTCCGACAAACCGGATCGATCCCATTTCGCAGCAGATCATCAACTATGTGAAGCCGTTGCTCGCGCCCAACGTGCCGAATCTCGTGCCCGGCACCTCGTCTTACGTCCGCAATAACTTCATTTCCGACGGCACCACCATATCGCCGAACAACAAGTACAGCGTCAAGGGCGACCAGGTGCTCACCTCCAAACAGCGGATGTCCTTCTTCTTCGAGCGCACCCGGGAACACGACCTGTACGGTCCCACCGGTGCCCCCGGCCTGCCCTCGCCTCTGGCCGGCAACCCCGGATATAACCGGTCCGACGTCTACCGCCTCAGTTACGACTACAGCCTCACGCCCACTTTGATGAACCGCTTCTACGCCGGCGGCAACAACTGGGAGCAGAACCACGGCCCGTTCGACCTCTACAGCGGAGCGCCGCAAGCCCAGGGGCTTCCCACCACAGCGACGGGTTGGAAGAGCAAAATCTGTATCCCGAATTATCCCGACTGCAACGACGCTTTTCCGCAGATCAACTTCACGAACAGCGAATTCACCAACTGGGGTAATCCCGCGCCCAACGGGTCGGACAACATCGTGGTGGAATTGCATGACGACATGACCAAGGTCAAGGGCAGCCACACCATGAAGTGGGGCTACTACTACAACACCACCCACTACAACGGTTTCGGGGAACAGAATATCGCCGGCAGTGTGAACTTCCAGGATTTGAATACCGGCATTCCGCTGAACACCAACCAGAACGTCGCCGGCGGGAGCGCGTTTGCCTCCTTCCTGCTGGGACAGGTATCCGGCTACTCCCTGGACACGCCGCGATACCTCGCTACCATCTTCCGTTCTCACGAGGCGTATTTTCAGGACGACTGGCGTGTAAACCATCGCTTCACCGTGAATCTCGGGCTGCGCTTCGAACTGGCCCGGCCGCTGCTGGTCGGGA
>CAZARO010000480.1:0-5043 GCA_964487165.1 uncultured Solibacteraceae bacterium
GGCCACGCTGGCGATTGTGGTATGGCATTTCTACTCCATTATCTTCGACCCTGACGTTTATCCGCTGAACACCGCTTTTCTGACTGGGTACAGTTCCAAGAAGAGCGAGCACTCAAGGGAGCGCGAGACCATTCACTCTGCGGGAGACTGACTCAAGAATGCCGACCGAGAATAGCGACCGTCGTCAGCGGGGCTGGTTGTCCCCGCTGATCCATCTCTCCAACAACTGGATCAGCCTGGCGGGGGTAATCGTAGTCACCACCGCCACTGTTTTCTGGCTGTTTTTGTTGCCCGTTACCCTGAAGGGAGAAACCACCAGCCCGTACATCGGAATTCTGGTGTTTCTCGGCCTGCCCGCGCCTTTCTTCGCCGGCCTGATCCTGATTCCCCTGGGAATCTGGTTGAAGCACCGGCGCGAGGGCCGGGCCGGCGTTTATCCGGCGGACTTCCCGACTCCCAGCTGGGGCAATTTCGAGTTGCGGAAGCTGACTTACTTCTTCGGCGCGACTACCTTAATCAATATAGCCATCGCCAGCCAACTTACTTATAGCGCCATTAGCTATATGGACGGAGTTACATTCTGCGGGCAGACGTGTCACACCGTCATGCAGCCGGAATTTACGGCGTACCAGAATTCTCCCCACTCGCGCGTGGACTGCGTGAAGTGCCACATAGGTCCCGGCGCCGGATGGTTCGTGAAGAGCAAACTCTCGGGCGTGGGACAGGTAATCGCGGTGACGTTCCACACCTATCCGACGCCTATCCCGACGCCGGTCCACAACCTGCGTCCCGCACGCGAGACCTGCGAACAATGCCACTGGCCGCAGAAGTACGGCGAAGACCGGCTGAAGGTGATTCCCAAGTACGCCAGCGACGAAACCAATACCCTGACTAAGACCGTGCTGCTGATGAAGATCGGCGGCGGGAATAAGGGAATCGGGATCCATGGCACCCACCTGGGGCCCGGAGTGACCATTACCTACGGCCATTCCGACGAAGCGCGCCAAAACATTCCGTGGGTGAAATACGACGACAACGGCAAGGTCACCGTCTATGCCACCTCCGACGCCAAGCCGGAAGGCGCCGGCCTGACCATGCGCACCATGGACTGCATGGACTGCCACAACCGCCCGGCGCACAGCTACGATCTGCCGGAACGCGGGGTGGATAAAGCCATGAACAACGGCCTGATTTCCGCCGCGCTGCCCTTCGCCAAGAAGAAGGCAGTGGAGATTCTCAAGGTGCCGTACCTCTCGCGCGATGAGGCCAAGGAGAAGATCCCGGCGGCCTTCGCCAAGTATTATCAGGACAGCTATCCGGCCATCTGGGCGCAGCGGCAGGCGGAAGTCACAAAATCCGCGCAGGAAGTGCTGGCGGTATATGACCGCAACATCTTCCCCGAGATGAAGGTCACCTGGGGCGCGTACCCCATGAACCTCGGGCACGATGATTTTCCCGGCTGCTTCCGTTGCCACGATGGCGCGCACTCGTCGAAATCGGGTGACTCCATCACGCAGGACTGCAACGCCTGCCACAACTTGCTGGCTACCGACGAGGCCAATCCCAAGGTGCTGAAGGATCTGGGGATCGAAGAGAGCAAGACGCAGAAGTAAGGCAAGAAGCTGTTGTGTGGCGCGGGCTGTAGTTCTGCTCCTTAATAAACTGGCGGGCTAATAAAGCCCACCCCACGAAAAGGCCAAAGTCCAGGCGCCGCCCTCAGCCCGCGATGGGCGCCTGAAAGCGGCCAAGCTAGCCGCGTCGGCCGTTGAACAGGATTGGCTCGCCAGTGTCGACTCACTGGCTCTACTCTATCAGCGATGAACGCCGGCCGCGGAAACGATCCCCTTGGCAATGAGAAACTTGCCGCGCGGAGCAAACTCCTCGAAATTGTGGCGCTGGACGTGCCTCAGTATGGGCGCCATATGCCAACCAACAACCAAAATACGGCAGCCATTCAGGACGTCCCGATTGGAATTCAGGCCACCGGCAAGCGCCTGGAATCCGACTCCATGGGCCAAATCGAAGTTCCCGCGGACCATTACTGGGGCGCTCAAACGCAGCGATCGCTGATCCATTTCTCCATCGGCAACGACTTCATGCCGAAGCAGGTCTATCACGCCTACGGCTATGTCAAAAAGGCCGCCGCGCTGGTGAACTGCGCCGCAGGCCGGCTGGAGCGTTGGCGCGCGGATGCCATTGTCGCCGCGGCGGACGAGGTGATCGCCGGCAAACTCGACAGCGAGTTTCCCCTCTACGTCTGGCAGACGGGGTCGGGCACGCAGTCGAACATGAACGTGAATGAGGTGATCGCCAACCGCGCCATCCAGTTGTTAGGCGGCGTACTGGGAAGCAAATCGCCGGTCCACCCCAACGATCACGTCAACATGGCGCAATCGTCCAACGACACGTTCCCCACGGCGATGCACATCGCCAGCCTGCTGGAGATCAAAAACTCGTTGCTGCCGAAGGTGGAGGCGTTGGTGGAAACCATCGAAGCCAGGGCGGCGAAATGGGCGGCCGTGGTCAAGATCGGCCGTACCCATTTGGAAGACGCGGTGCCGCTGACGGTGGGACAGGAATGGTCCGGGTACGCGACGCAGATCCGCGATGCGCTGGCGCTGGTGGAGGCGTCGCTCGGTGGCCTCTATCGCGTCGCCGCGGGCGGAACCGCGGTCGGCACCGGCCTGAACGCACCGCCCCGCTTCGCAGAGGAGATCGCCGCCAAGATCGCGGAACTCACCGGGCTTCCCTTCGTCACCGCGCCCAACAAATTCGCGGCCTTGGGCTCGCTCGACCCTATGGTCAACGCGCATGCCGCCCTGCGCAGCCTGGCGGTGAGCCTCATGAAGATCTCGAACGACATGCGCTGGCTGGCTTCCGGCCCCAGGTGTGGATTCAGCGAGCTGATTCTGCCGGCGAACGAGCCCGGCTCTTCCATCATGCCCGGCAAGGTCAACCCCACGCAATGCGAAGCCATGGTGATGATCTGCATTCAGGTGATTGGCGACGATACCGCGGTCGCCTTCGCCGGATCGCAGGGCAACTTCGAGTTGAACGCCATGCGTCCGATCATCATCAACAACTTCCTGCACTCCGCGCGCATCCTCGCCGACGGCTGCGAGAAGTTCCGCGTGTTTTCGGTGGAGGGCACGGAGCTCAACACCCGGAGAATCGCCGAATTCGTGGACAATTCGCTCATGCTGGTGACGGCCCTCAGCCCGGTGATCGGCTACGACAGGGCCGCGAAAATTGCCCATCAGGCGCTGGATCAGGGGACCACCTTGAAAAAGGCGGCGCTCAGCACCGGCTGGATCGATGAGCAGACTTTCGATCGCGTAGTTGACCCGAAGAAGATGGTCCAGCCCAGCGCGTGAAAGCCTGCCGTATGACGAGATCTTCGCTCTTCGCGTGGCTGGCATTGTGCGCCGTTCCCGCGCTCTCGCAAACGGTAAACGAGCCGCTGGGCGGCGCCGACCGTCACGAGCTGGACATGGCCGATCGCCGATACCTCTTCGGCACTTGGGGCGGAGTCCGCAGCCGCCTGGAGGAAAGAGGCGTGAACTTCGATATCCAGTACGTGAGCGACACTCTGTGGAATTTCAAGAGCGCTCGCCCCGGCCGGGCTGCCATGTGGAATCGCGTGCGCGGAACGGTGGATATCGATCTCGGCACATTGATGCAAGCCGACGGCTGGTATTTCCACGCGACCGCGCTGTGGCAGGCCGGCGGCAATCTCGGCGCATATCTGGGACTGATCTCAAGCCCGAGCGGAATCGCGAGCGCGGACACTTTCCGCCTCGACTCCTGGTGGCTCGAAAAGCGCTGGCGCAGCGACCGGATCGTGCTGCGCGCCGGCCAGTTCGCCGGGATGGATTTCTATGGAGCCCAGCATTACGCCGCGTCTTTCGTCTTCGAACCCATGGGGTACGCGCTCGATAATCTGTTCAACACGCGGCAATCGTTCGATCCGCCATCTACCCCGGCGGCGGAGGTGCGGATCTCGCCGCTGCGCCATTTGTACGTGAAATCGATGGTGCTCGGCGCGGAGAGCGATCCGTACGCGCATAATCCCACCGGGCTCGTGCCGCAGTTTCGCGAGAACGCCATGAGCGTGTCGGAGATCGGATTTACGCCGGAAAAAAAGGCTTCCTCCATGCGCGCCTTCGACAACGTAGAGAGCCGCAAGGGATACTCCGGCCTGTACCAGTTCGGAGCCGCCTACAATCCGGCGGCTTTCACCAACTCCACGGGTACCCGCGCGCGCTCCGGCAATTACTTGCTCTATTGGATGGCCACGCAGGCGCTCTGGCGGGTCGATCGTGAGCAGTCCAGGGGCTTGGACGCCACCGCTGCGCTGGATTGGAGCCCCGCGGACGTCAATCTCAACAATCGCGCGTTGACGGCCGGCCTGAGATTCAACGAGCCGCTGCCTGTTCGCTTTCACAATACGATTTCGTTCGGCTACGTGCGCAATAGCCTGAGCTCCCGGTTTTCACCGGCGCCCGGCCTCGCCTGGAGGCCGGAAAATGGCTTCGAATTGAATGCGCTGCTGCAAGTGACGCACATGATGTTGTTTCAGCCGGTGATTCAGCTCTTTGAGAATGCCGGCGGCGGCAGCGGGCGGGCGATGGTGGTGGGATTTAGAACCAAGGTGGAGCTGTAAAGGAGGAATCTGTGAACACTGCCGGGCTTGTGGGAGCGTTGCTGCCGGTATTTTTCGTGCTGGCGCTGGGCTATGCCGCCGGAAAACGAAACGCGTTCGATGCCGACCAGGCTGCCGGATTGAGCAAGCTCGCGCTGAGCTTCGCGCTGCCGGCTTCGCTGTTCGTGAGCATGACCGACATCCAGCGGAACCTTTTGCTGCAACAGGGCTCGCTGGTGCTAGCATTGGTCCTGGCGCACGTGGGGCTGTTTCTCGGCGCCTGGATGTTCCTTCGCCGGCTGCCGGCATTGTCGGGCGCGGATGCCATCATTTGCGCTCTTCTGATCGCTACCTCGGCCAGTCCGGTCTTCGGCATCGCGGTGCTCGAGCCGCTGCTCGGC
>CAZARO010000481.1:0-5012 GCA_964487165.1 uncultured Solibacteraceae bacterium
CGGGCGTGAGATTCGTGGTGCGTGGCCCCACCGGGAATTTGAAAACGATAATGGAGTTCGGGCCGAAACTGCGCAGGACGCCGGCGACTGTAGCGTCGAATCCAGTCAGGATCGCGGCTACGCCGATGATGGTGCCGGTCCCAATTATGACGCCCAACACGGTGAGAAAGGCGCGCAGTTTGTGGCTGCGGATGGTCTGGATCGCCAGCACCAGTCCGTTGTAGAGTGCCCGTCTGGTCATGGATTATCGCTCCACTCGCAAGGCTTCGATGGGATCGAGCCGGGAAGCCTGGCGCGCCGGATAAATGCCAAAAAACAAACCCACCGTACTGGAAAGTCCTACGCCCATCACCACCGACGTCCAGGGCAGCGCCAGAGGGACGGACGTCAGGCTGCGCACCAGGACGGCGACGCACCATGCCACCCCCACGCCAATCAATCCTCCGACGCCCGCCAGCACCGCGGACTCCACCAGGTATTGATTCAGAATGTCCCGTCGGCGTGCGCCCAGCGATTTACGGATGCCGATCTCGTGGGTTCGTTCCGTAACTACCGCCAGCATGATGTTCATGATCACGATACCGCCCACCAGCATAAACACCGAAACGATGCCCACCGCCATGCCGGCGATGGTCGCCGTGAGGCGTTCCCACAGGCTCACGATAGTGTCCGAGGCGAACAGGCTGAAATTGTCGTCCTGCCCGGGCCGCAGGTGCCGGTAGGAGCGCAGCAGCACGCGCACTTCGTCTTCCGCCTCCATGAGGTGCGGCTGGTCTACTGCCTTCGCGAGCAGGCGGATTCCGGTGTGGCTGCCGTAGGTCTTGAAATAGCTTTCGATGGGGATCATCACGAAGTTGTCCTGCGAGTTGCCGAACACGCTGCCCAACGATTTGGCCACGCCGACCACGTCATACGGCATGCCCTCGACGGAGATAGTCTTGCCGATCGGGTCGACGCCCTCGAAGAAGCGCGCGCGGATGTCGTTCCCGATGAAGACCACGGCGGCATGGCGGCGCACTTCCTCGTAGGTGATGCTGCGCCCGGTGTCCACCTGCACGTCATTGATTTCCGGGATGGTATCGGTGATGCCCTGAATGTTGACATCCTCTTGGGAAGCGCCTTTGTAGGTGACGCGCGCCGAGCGGGAGACCATCATGCCGAGATCCTTGAGGAGGGTGGCGTGACTCTTGACGAAATCGTACTCCTCGGGCCGGAACTCGGGATTGCGCTTCTGCATTTCGAGAAACTTTTTAGGGTCGAAATCTCCGAAAAAGGCCATGCGGACCACGCGGAAGCCGTCGGAGCCCATATTGGAGACCTTTTCGGCGATATAGAGATTCATGCCGTGGATGAGGGCGGTAACGGCGATCAGGGTGGTGGTGGCGAGGATGATGCCCAGAAGCGTGAGGAAGCTGCGCAACTTGTTCTTGCGTAAAGAATCGAGAGCGATTCGCGCGGCCTCCCAAAAGGAGGCGCTGAGGCGGAATTGGCGAGCTTTGGGCACGATATGGGTCTATGGAACAGACGTAGATTGCAGGCGGTTTGTTCCGCTGTCCAACTATTGGGACGGAGAAGGAGGGCGAAAGTTAACGGGGGAGCGAGGGGCTCGCGCCAAAGAGGCAACTTGCCGTCCACTCGCTCAACGATTGCCTCTCGAATCCCCGCGCCGGGTTAGATTTCCAATGTTGACCTCTGTCGGGTGGATGAATCTAAACTTTTTGAACGTTGTGCCTCGACCACGCAGGGAATAAGCTTTTACCTGACCTCAGTAATACCTGCATTCCTATGGTGGCCCTATTTCCACGATCACGAGGCCGAGGTGTATCGGCTTCGGCAGTTGCCGTTCTGTTCTTTGCGTCTGGCGCTGTTGCACAGACTGACTCCCTGATTCTGTCTTCTGGCACCGCCGCTGCGAACGGAACCGTTTCTCTCAACCTGACCTTGACATCTCCGTCCGGAGAGGAGCCAGCGTCCATCCAATGGACGTTGACCTACCCCGCGGCAAGTGTCGTGTCGATATCCGCGCAAGCCGGAACGGCGTCCGCCAGTGCCTCCAAGACTTTGAGCTGTTCCGGAACCTCGGGAAGGTACACGTGTGTTGTCTCCGGACCAAACTCGGGAGTCATTTCGAATGGCGTTGTGGCGGCAATCAATCTGATCATGGCCGCGGGCGTCACCACCGCCTCGATCCAGATGAGCAGCAGTTTTGCCGCTGCCTCCCAGGGCTACGACGTCGGCCTTTCCACGACCGGTGGCGTCGTCACAAGCGGAGCGTTGCCGGCCGTCAGTTCGCTATCCTGCGCTCCAGCCAGCCTCGGTAACTCGGGCAGTTCCACGTGTACCGTCACGCTGAGCGGTAACGCTCCGGCTGGAGGCGCCGGCGTATCCCTATCGAGCAACAATTCCAGTCTGGCAACCCCGGGGTCCGTGACGGTCCCGGCAGCCTCCACTTCGACGACTTTTACGGTGACGACGGGAGTGCTCAGTTCCAGTTCCAGCGCGACGATCTCCGCTACTTACAACAGCAGTTCCGCCAACACTACGGTCAGCCTGGTCGCCCCCGTCACAGTTCCCGCCAGTGCGTCATTCGTGAAGATGGACACCGCGACGCAGGGAAGCTGGCGGGGTGTATACGGAACGAACGGATACGCGGTGGCCGGGGACCAGACCAGCAACCCATCGTATGTGAGCCCGGCGCCGGCGGGGGAGTCGACGTGGATATGGGCGAGTTCGACCGCCGCCGTGCGTGCATTGCAGAAGCCGTCAAATCCAACCAACCGGATAGCAGCCGCCTGGTACAACAGCACGTCATTCACGATCGATCTGAACATCAGCGATACGGCCCAACATCAGATCGCGCTGTACTGCCTGGATTGGGACTGGACGTCCAGGCGAGAGACGGTGGCCATTCTGGATGCCAAGGGGAACGTCCTGAACACGCAGAGCCTGACGGCGAGTTTCAACGGAGGAGTGTACCTGGTATGGAATGTGACCGGGCACGTAGTAATCCGGGTCACTTTGGTGGCGGGGCCAAATGCGGTGGCCAGTGGTTTGTTCTTCGATGCGCCGGAATCCGGCGTGACGTTCGTGAAGACGGACACCACGACGCAGGGAAGCTGGCAAGGTGTATACGGAACTAACGGGTACGCGGTGATCGGGGACCAGACCAGCAACCCATCGTATGTGAGTCCGGCGCCGGCGGGGGAGTCGACGTGGGTATGGGCGAGTTCGACCGCCGCCTTGCGCGCATTGCAGAAGCCGTCAAATCCGACCAACCGGATAGCAGCCGCCTGGTACAACAGCACACCATTCACGATCGATCTGAACATCAGCGATACGGCTCAACATCAGATCGCGCTGTATTGCCTGGATTGGGACTCGACGTCCAGGCGAGAGAACGTGGCCATTCTGGATGCCAAGGGGAACGTCCTGAACACGCAGAGCCTGGCGGGGAGTTTTAACGGAGGAGTGTACCTGGTATGGAATGTGACCGGGCACGTGGTAATCCGGGTCACTCTGGTGGCGGGGTCAAATGCGGTGGTTAGTGGTCTGTTCTTCGACCCGGCGGCGGTCGGCGGAACGCAAACTGCCGCGGCATTGCCACTGCCGAATGTGCGGAGCGCGGCAGAGGCGGCGGAGAAAGCTCCTGGCGTCACCGTGGGGTCGCAAAGTGAGGTCTCGGGCCTGGCTTGCTTCCCGCGGCTGGTGACGGCCGGATCGCAGGTCAGCTGCGAACTCCGGGTACCGGCAAGCCCGGGGCCTGCGCAAGTCTCGTTGACTAGCTACAGCAACCAGGTCAAGCTCCCCGCGGCCGTCATGACCCGCGCCAACCAGTCCAGCCTGACATTTCAAGCGTCTGTCGATCCGATGGCGAAACAGCAGACGGCGATTGTCGCAGCGGCCTTGGGCGATAGCCTGGTCGAGGACAAGATCGAGGTAGTGCCTGGCGCTGGTCCGGTGCTTACTGCTCCGGAGAAACTGACGGCGGAATGGGGGGCGCCCCTGAGTTTCACCGTGACCGCGGCAGATCCGGACGGTCAACCGGTGCAATTGGCAGCGGACGACCTGCCCGCCGGCGCCTCCGTCGACGCAACCAGCCATGTGTTTACCTGGATTCCCAAGGCAGCCCAGCAGGGACCCTATTCCATCAGGTTTACGGCGACGAACTCCGCCCTCCAGTCCACGTCGGCAGTGACCGCGCTGACCGTAGATGACGGGAGATCTGCGTTGTCCACTCCCCAAACGCTGGACTGCAGTCCAAACGCCATTGCCAGCGTCACGGGAAAGTGGCTGGCTGCCGCCGGCACCGAGCTTTCGGAACCTTCCGGCGATGTTCTGGAGTTGGCGCAAGTGGCCGTGAAGATCAATGGCGAGGCGGCGCCGGTGCTGTTCAGTTCGGCAACGGAGACGAGATTTCTCTGTCCGGCTGACGAACCGGGCGCGCAACTTTCTGTGGTTGTGGAGACGCCCCGGGGGCGAACGGACCCTCTGATTGGAACCATGCGAGCCGTTTCCCCGACGGTGCTTTCGCTTGACGGGACGGGCCGGCAACAAGGACTCATTTTATTTGCGGGGACGCCGGACCTGGCAATGGAGCGAAACTACCGGGTGGCCGCGCATCCGGCCCAGCCTGGTGACGAGCTTGTAATCTGGGCCACCGGTCTGGGAGGCGCCGGCGCGGCCCCATCGAATGTGCAGGTGAAGATAGGAGGCGTGTACGCCGGTGTCGAGTCGGTCCAAACGGTCGCCGGCCATGTGGGACTATTCGCCATTCAGATGCTTGTACCTCCAGGAATACCTGCCGGAGACGCGGTGCCGGTCCAGTTAGAGCTGACAACCGCGCACTCGCAGCGAGTGGTCAGCAACAGCGTAACGGCAGCATTCGAAGCGATCGGACAATAAATTCGGCCGCATCCGGCGAGCAGTCGTACCGGGCGATTGTCGGCGCAGATTGGTCAGATTGGGGTAAATGCTTCGGTGCCAGTATGGCGTCAGGATTGGTACGCACTCAG
>CAZARO010000482.1:0-5012 GCA_964487165.1 uncultured Solibacteraceae bacterium
CTGAGCACGGCGACATAGTAGACACCGGGCGCCAAAAGACTGCTGCGATATTGGCCGTGATCGTCAATCAGCAGTCCGGCGACGAGGATGAGCGCATTCTTGCCATCCGGAAGCTGGGGGCCATGGGGCGAGCGGGGGTCGATGGTGCGTGGGGCGAATATCTGGCCTATCAACGCGCCGGTCGATGCCGGAAGGCCATTGGGATCGGTGACCGCGCCGTAAACGATGGCGCCCTGCGTGAGCGAGACCTTGACGGTGGATTGCGCAGCGCCGATGGGGATGGAGTCGGCTGGGAGGTAGCCCGGGTGTTGCACGAATAAGGTATGGCTGGCGCCGGAAACGTTATCGAAGTGGAAGTGGCCGCGCGCATCGGCGGCGCTGTATCGCGTATCAGACTTGCCGCCGGTTAGTTTGACTCTCGCGGAGGCGACGGGAGCGCCGGTATCGGAATTGAGTATGTCGCCATCGAGCGCGCCGGCGGGCGCCTGTGCTTGCAGCAGCGCGGCGGGGAGAAGCAGGAGGATCGAGCAACGCATTTCGGGTCGCCTCTTGAGGGAAGGGTACCACGAACTCCTGCACACAAAAAAAGCGGACCGGCAATTTTCGCCGGCCCGCTCCCGCTGTTACAAAATGGTTGGCTTACCTTCTGCCGCCGCCGTGGCCACCGCCGCCGCCACTGGAGTGACCGCCGCCGCCAAAGCTATGGCCGCCGCCACCGAAGCTATGGCCGCCGCCGCTGGGGGCGGAGTAATGCTGTGCCGGTGCGGAATAGTGCCCGGACGACGGAGCGGAGTAATGCTGCGTGCCGCTGGATCCGCCGTACCGCTGTCCGCCGGCCGCGCCGCTCGAATAGGAGCGCTGCGCCGGAGCCGAGTATGCCTGCCGGCCACCCTGGAAGTGCTGATAGCCGGACGCGCCCTGCGTGCCGTAGCTGCGGGCGCCCGATTGGGCCGCCGTGCCGCCGCGGTATGCACTGCCCGCGGTGCCGCCGCGGTACGCACTGCCCGCGGAGCCTTGGCCGCCGAAGCTATGGTAATTACCGCTCCGGGCCGACGCGATACGCGAAGCTTGCGAAGCAGCTCCATAACGGCTGTTCAGTGCCGCGTTGGAATAGCCTACGCCCATGCGATGGCTGGCGTCGTGAGCCCACGCCGTGGTGCCACGGAAACCGGCGCCGAAGCGTCCGCCGTAAACCCCGCCGAAGCCGTAACCGTAGTGATTGAAGAAGCCGGCGTTGATAAACAACCCACCGCCGAACCAGCTCGGGCCCCAGCCCCAACCCCATCCACCCCAACCCCAACCGCCCCAGCCGCCGAAGAACAGGCCGATGCGAATGGGAGGATACCAGCCGAAGCCGTAGTAGGGGTAATACAGCGGCGGATACGCGCCCCACGCCGGAGCGCCCCAAACATAGGCAGGGTCGTAGGTCGGCACGTAGATCACTTGCGGGTCGGCAGGCTGAATTTCAATGGCCTGCTGGCCGTTCTGGGTCTGCGTGGTCACCGTTTCCTGCTGGTTGGATTGCAACCGTCCGTTGGTTTGCGCGCGCCCACGCAGGCGCTGCACCGCGGCCATCACATCGGCCGGCTGGGCCAGGAAAGCGTTGCCCAAATCGGTAGTCCACTGGATGTTCTGGTTGAGCTTGGCCAGCACGTCCGGCATGGCCACCAGGGCCTGGATACTGGCGTCCCAAGTCTGCTGCCGGGCGGCGTCAGTCAACTGCTGGCCCTGCAGATTGCCGTTGGCCTGCAGCCACTGCTGCGCTTCCACCAGTTCCACCGGGTAAGTGCTGGCGGCCAACACTTGGCCGAGTAGCGGATCGGGATACAGCGCGATCGGCGCTACCAGGTTCTCCAGTTGCTGCGGGGCCAAAGTCGGCGCCTGGGCCCGCGCCGGGGGCGGCGTAGCCGGCGCCTGCGCCAGCGCCAGGGTGCCCGTTCCGGCCACCAGTAAGGCACAGCTAAGCGATAAAACCTGTCGGAATCCGAATCTTTTCGAGTGGCGTTCCATATTGCCACCTCCTCCTAATTGTCCCACCCATATAGATGCTGAAAGTTGCTATCAGGTTATCTACTCATTTCAGCCACCCTCTGGTGGTTTTCAACCACCTAAAAACAAAGGCCGGGACCCTTTTCAGGGCCCCGGCCGCCAACTTTGGTGCTGTATCGCACGTTTACACGTGCGGGTCGATCATTTTCTGGACATCGGACTTGCCGATGGCGCCCACGCGCTGTTCCACCACCTGGCCGCCCTTGAACAAAAGCAGCGTGGGGATGCCGCGCACGTTGTAGCGCATGGCCGTGTTGCCATTGGCATCCACGTCCACTTTGCCGACCTTCACTTTGCCGGCGTATTCGGAAGCCACCACGTCGATGGTGGGCCCCATCTGCCGGCAGGGGCCGCACCACTCGGCCCAAAAATCGACCAGAACCGGCACTTCAGACCGGAGCACCTCCTGGTCGAAGCCTGAATCGGTAAAGGTTAATGTATTCTGACCTGCCATTTCGTCTCCTAAGCTAATTAGAATCGCACACCCAAAAAAAGATTCAATCGCGGGCCAGAAGCCGCCCATAAAGGGCCGAATACAACTTGGCCGAGGCCTTCCAGGAAAAGTCCTTTTGCATGCCCCGGCGCATCCTTTCCTGCCAGGCAGCTTCATCGGAAAAGGCTCCAACCGCCTCCCGGACCGCGCCCAACAGTGCCTGCCCCGAGTAGTCCCGGAATTTGAATCCCGTGCCTTCATCGATAGTATCATCGAGCCCTCCAGTGGCGCGCACCACCGGGACGGTGCCGTAGCGCAGGCTGTAGATCTGGTTCAGGCCGCAGGGCTCGTAGCGGCTGGGCATGACGAACATGTCGGCGCCGGCCTCGATGCGGTGCGCCAGCCCGTTGTCGAAGCCCATACGCACGGCGATCCGGCCGGGATGGGCCTGCACCATCTGGCTGAAAAAGGCCTCGTATTCCGGCTCGCCCGACCCGAGCGCCACCAGGTAAAGGTCGTCCGCCATCATCTGGGCGGCCACTTCGGCCAGGATGTCGGTGCCCTTCTGGCGGGTGAAGCGCGAGACGATGCCGATGAGCGGCCGGTCCATGGCGGCCGGCGGCAGGCCGAACTCGGCGATCAGGTGCTGCTTGCAGACGCGTTTGCCGGCCAGGTCGTCGGCCGAATAGCGCGCCGGCAGATTAGCGTCGATTTCCGGGCTCCATTGCCGGTAATCCACGCCGTTGAGGATACCGCTGAGGACATCCGCGCGCGCGCGCAAGGCGCCGTCCAGGCCGAAGCCGTACTCGGGCGTCTGGATCTCGCGGGCGTACGTGGGGCTAACGGTGTTCAACGCGTCGGCGAAGGCGATGCCGCCTTTGATGTAGCTGATGTGTCCGAAGAATTCCAGGCCGTCGGGGCGGTACAGTTCGGGGTCGAGCGCGGCCTCGGCCATCGCGGTCTTGGGGAAAAGGCCCTGATAGCCGAGGTTGTGGATGGTGAACAGGGTCTTCACACCGAGAAAGGTGGGGTCGGTGGAGAAGCTGCTGCGCAGCAGCGCCGGCAACAGGCCGGACTGCCAGTCGTGGCAATGAAAGATCTCGGTGCGGAAGAGCACGCGGGCCACGGCCAGGGCGGCGCGGGCGAAGACGGCGAAGCGGATGTGGTTATCGGGATAGTCCATGCCGGATTCGCCGTAGAGGCCTTTGCGGTCGAAGAGTAGGGGGCAATCGATCAGGAAGAAGGGAAAGTCCGCCGGCGCCTGGTAGATGGCGATGTCGTGCCGGACGGGCCCCAGGTGGACGGCGATGCCATCGTAGACGCGGCGGGTGCGCTTCAGGTCGATATTGCCGTAGCGGGGGACGACGACGGCGACTTCGTCACCGGCTTCCTTCAAGGCGGCGGGCAGCGCGCCAACGACATCCGCGAGGCCGCCGGTTTTGGCCAGCGGCGCCGCCTCGGAAGATACCATCAGGACTCGGGCCACACGGGAATTGTAGCAGCGGGAGATGTCGAACGGTTGAAGCCCACAACAGCTACATTTTTGTCTACAGCGGTACAATGAAGGGGCCATGAAACTGGAGATAGAGCTGGATGTCCCCGATGGCGCCTTAGACAAGAGTGGCGAAGCTGAGTTCATTCGCTCGATCAAGGAGCAGACTGTCCTCAAACTCTATGCCGAGGAACGCGTCACCACCGGCGAAGCGGCTGCGATGCTGGGTTTGACACGTATTCAGTTTTTGGACTTGCTTGGCCGGACAGGTGTCGGGTTTCGAGTTGAGCTCGACGAAGAAGACTTCGCGCAGATCCGGCATTTGCGGGAGGATCATTCCCGGCAGAACGGCCAGTGAGTGCGGTCGTCTCCGATAGCAGCCCGCTGAATTATCTGGCGTTGTTGTCGGATTTCGATCTACTCCGCCTGATCTACCACACCGTGGTCATTCCCCCCGCTGTATACCGTGAGGTTGTGGAAAGCGGCGCGGACTATCCAGTCGCCAAAGCGGTACAATCCGCTCTCGGCAATTGGATATCTGTCGCTGAAGCTCCCAGCCCTGAGAAAGTGGCGACCCTGCGTAGTGCCTTCCATTTGGACCTCGGGGAAAGCGAGGCAATCTTGGTTGCGGAAGCGCTCGGGAATACTCCCGTCCTGATGGACGAGCGCCGCGGCGTGCAGTGTGCCCGTTCGCGAGGCGTGGCCGTAATTCGGACTCCCCTGATCTACGCCAACGCAAAGATTCTGGGTTTGATAGGCAGTGTTCAAGAGAAGCTCGATGAACTACGCTCCCACGGATTTCGGCTTGCGGACCGACACTACGACCAAATCCTGAGAGATCTCGGCGAACTATAGGCCGCCTTTCGCGTACCAATGTCGAGCTTTAGTAAGTGGGCCTCCCGATGTAAGGTACGGTGTTACTGCGGCGCCACCCACCCCGTTGAGAGTTCCGCTCGAATCCTCACGACCCCGATCTTCCGATCGCCCTCCTGAGCGGACACGGTAAACTGCTGCCAGCCGGCTGACTTTGTGGATGGG
>CAZARO010000483.1:0-5012 GCA_964487165.1 uncultured Solibacteraceae bacterium
GACAGCGACAGTACGAGCGTATCGCTTGGTGAGTCCCTCGACTTTTATCATATGTAATGTCCCAGATTGGAGCAGATGACAGATGTCATTTCGGACGTATGGGGTGCCTCGCGGGAGGCGCCCAAAAAGGTTTATTTCATTGAACTCTCATGATACGGAGCGGGAGGAAGGCTTGTCAAATCAGCGCAGAAGGGGAAGCGGGGGTCTCTCAAGTATTTCCTGGCCAGATGTTTGCGATACGTTCCCGTGCCCGCCTTATTGAGTAGGCCGCGCAGGGAAGCGGTCAGCGGTGGAAGTGCGGCGGCCGCGGGCTGTTCCAGGAGGGAGGCCAGGTAAACTTCGACCAGCCGGGAGAGTGACACTCCCTGCTGCTTGGCGTAGCGCTTGGCGTGGGAGACCACCGTGGGGTTTATGCTGAGCGTGAGCTTGGCGGTCATACACGTATTGTATGGGCGGGTGAATACGTGGCTCGACCCGTATTGCTAATATAATGCTGTGGGCAATATCGAATTTGCCTGGGATCGGCGCAAGGCTCGCTCCAACCTCGCGAAGCACGGCGTCACCTTTGAGGAGGCGCAAACTGCTTTTCTGGATGAGGGCGGCCGCTTGATCGACGATCCGGTCACTCGGAGGATGAGGAGCGCTTCGTGCTGCTCGGCTACAGTTTACAAGCGCACTGCCTGATTGTGGTTCACTCCTACAGAGAATCGGGTTCGGTGGTCCGCTTGATCTCGGCGAGGCGTGCGACAGTCCAGGAAGAACAGGAGTATTGGAGTTTTTAATGAGAAAGGAATACGATTTTTCGCAGTCCCGAAAAAACCCGTACGCAAAACAGCTCAAGCGTCAGGTCACCATACGGCTCGACACTGCTTCGGTGGACTACTTTAAGGAGTTGGCGGCTGAACTAGGGATGCCTTATCAAAACCTGATCAACCTCTTTCTGCGAGAGTGTGCGTTGCAGAAGCGGCGGCCTGCGATCGATTGGGGTCAGGACGCTCCCAAGCGGCCGGGTGGACGGTAATCAGCCCCACCAAGTCTCGCCCGGAGCCAAATGTGCGCGCGCGACGTCGGGATTGATCTCGATTCCCAGCCCGGGCTTATCTTCAATCGTGTAGTAGCCGTTCTGCCAGAAGGGACCCTCGTGGATCACCAGGTCGGGCCACCAATCCACCCAGTTGGCCAACTCGTGAATGCGGAAATCGCGCATGGCCGCGGCGGAGTGGACCGATGCGACGGTGCCGACCGGGCTCGCGGGGTTGTGGCACGCCGTCCAGATGTAATAAAGGTCGGCCAGATCGGAGATCTTCTTCGACTCCAGCAGGCCGCCGGATTTCGGCACGTCGATGTGCACCCCGGAAGTGGCTTGCATCTCGATCAGCTTGCGGAATCCCTGGCGCAGATAGAGGTTCTCGCCGGTGCAGACGGGGATGGGGATGGATTGCGTGACGCGTTGCATGGCCTCGATATTTTCCGGGGGCACGGGATCTTCCAGCCACATGGGGTGCACCGGTTCGAGCGCGCGCCCCAGTCGGATGACGTCTTGCGTATCATAATGCCAGTGGCATTCGACGGCGAAATCGGCGTCGGGCCCGAGGGTCTCGCGCACGGTTTCCATGCCGGCCAGGATGCGGCGGTAGTCCTTATTAGTGAGGCCGCGGCCGTAGAGGTCGTGGCCGGGTTCCTTGTAAGTGGGATCGGCGATCCGGGGGACGCCGTCGCCCTGGAATTTGAAAGCGGTCCAGCCCCATTTTTCGGCGCGCGCCGATTCGGCGAGGGCTTTCCACTGGCTCAGGTTCTCCACGTCCTGCACGGATTGCAGGGTGCGGTAGAAGCGGACGCGATCGCGGAAACGGCCGCCCAGAAGGTTGCAGACCGGGGTTTGGAGAATGCGCCCGCAGAGATCCCAGAGGGCGATCTCGATGCCCGATGCGGCGGTGACTGTGACGCCGCCGATGGAGCCGGCGCCGGCGCTCTGCATCAGCATTTTGGTGAACAGCTTGTCGACGTTGAGCGGATCCTCGCCCACCACGATGGGCTTCAGCTTGTTGAGGACCATGTCTTTGACGCCCCAGCCCCAGTAGGCTTCGCCGATGCCGTAGAGCCCGGAATCGGTCTCGATCTTGATGAGATTCCAGTCCCACGTGCCATGCACGATCATCATTTTGACGTCGGTGATTTTGACTTTCTTGCGCTGGGCGGAGGCCAGATGTTGGAAGGGGCCGGTGAAAAGGACTCCGGCCGCGGCGGTACGAAGAAACTCACGGCGATCCATAGTGCGTACACTATAACGCTATTGCTTGACGATGTCGATCACGTTGTCGTCGGCGATGCGGTCGATTAGTTTGTTGTAAGGGTCGATGCCGGCGCGCGTGGGTTGCCGGTCCACCACGATGTCGAAGGCCCGGTGCTCCGCGGTGAACTTTTCCCGTTTCATGTATAGGGGCTGCTGATCGTCCTTACTGCCCGCGAACACCCCCACATCCACGTAATCGGCGAGCGGCATCGGGGATTCCACGCCGTTTCCGTCGGCTTGCACTTTCCGCACCTGGACGGTGAGGGTGACCTTGTACTTGCCATCCGGCGTCTTCTGCGAAGTTGCGGAGATGGCCTTATTGTCATAGAGCACGATGCGGTTGAAACCGTCGTCCACCAGATAGCGGTACTCCTCGGGCGTCTGGGCGTTGAGCGCGTCCACCAGCATACGGGTGTCGGGATACGGCTGGTCGGCGGCGCTGTGCGAACTGTCGGCGGCGTCCACCTGGTTGGTCGAATTGGCGTAGCGGTATTGCATCAGGAAGTTATGCAGAGCGTTATCTATCTTGTCCTCGCCTATGTAATCGGCCAAGGTATACATGATTTGTCCGCCTTTTTCGTACCACACGTAAGGTTCGCGCTGCACCAGGGCGAGTGGAGGTTCGTGGCGCAATTCGCCCGCCCGGCCGCGCAGATAACGGTCCAGAAAGTGACTCAGGACTTTGCGCATATAGTCCTTGCCGTATTTTTGCTGCATCACCATGTAAGCGGAGTACTGCGCCAGGGTCTCGGACATCATATTCGAGCCCTGAACTTGCGCCCCAATCAGTTGGTGTGCCCACCACTGATGGCCGAGCTCATGGGCGGTGACAAAGTAAGTGAGGTCGATGTCATCCTTGCGGACCTTACGGCCGATGAATCCAATGCCTTCGGAGTACGGCACCGTATTAGAAAAGGATTGCGCGAAACTGCGGTAGCGCGGGAACTCCATGATGCGGTACTGCGTGAACTGGTACGGGCTGAAGTGCTCCTGATAATAATCCAGACCGGCGCGCGAGGAGGCGAGCATATCGTCCAGGTCGTATGTGTGGGCCGGATCGTAGTAGACTTCCAGGTTGACCGGACCGGCCGAGGCGGCGTAGACTTCTTTGCGGACGGAGTAGCGGCCTGAAAGGTAGGCGAAAAAGTCCAGGATGTGAGCGCTCCCCATGCTGTACTCATAAAAGTGGCGGCCGCCCTGCCGCCACTCGCGCTGCAGGTAACCCGGAGCGATGGCGATCTGGTCTCCTGACGTGCTGACTACGGTGTGATACGTGATCCAGTCGGAGTTGGAGGTGAAGATGTTGAGGCGCGAGTGGACGGGCTCTCCGCGGGGCGCCATCTCTTCGAGGAGCCCGAGATTCTCTTCGCGGCGGCGGCGGGGGTCGTCGAGCTCGAAAGTCTGGTCGTAACCGATTAGCGGAAAATATCCGGCGTCGAAGAACGTGCCGTTATAGGCGAACTCCGGCAGCTCATTGCCGTCGCGGAAGCCGTGGGTAGCGTGCCCCACGGAAAATGTGAGGGTGAGCACTTCGCCGGGGGCGAGCGGCTGGTCGAGCGCGTAGATGGAGTAGAGACCGCGGGGAGCGCGGCTCGCCAGGTGGAACGGCCGGTCGAACTGAACGTTGGACACGGACCGCGTCTCATCGGTGATATGGATCTGCGGCATCGGCGCGGTCGACTTATTCTGCAGAGTATAACGCCCGGTGCCGTCAAATGAGCGGCGCTCCGGGTATATATTCACGGTGGCATCCACGGCCGTTACCTTGGGCTGGGGCAATAGCTCATATTTCTTGAAATTGCGTTCGTAGCCGGCCTGAATGCGGCGGCGATCCTTGCCGGTCAGATACTCATTCAGGACGTGGGTATTGTAGAAGTACCACCACCCGGAGCCCACGGCGCACAGAAGCATGAGCGCAGCGAGTGGCGCCAGTCCCGGAGCGCGGCGCATGGCCAGACGCGTTCGGGCGCGCAGCGAATCGTCGGAGCCGCGGCGCGCGTAGGCGATCGACACCACCGCGAGGAAGGCGAAGATGGAGAACCAATAAACCGTGGCCCAGAAAATGGCGGGTACGAAGTGTCCGTAGCCGTTCATGTCCGAATAAGTGTATGAGGGAACCTGGCCGGGGAGATAAAGGGTATTCTCCCACCCGAAGTTATAGAGGATAGGCTGGAGAACGAAGACCCCCAAAACAATACCGAAGCCGACGAACTTATTGGACACCATTGTCTGTACGAACAGGGAAAAGAGAGTAAACATCAGCACCTGGGGGAAAGTAACGATATATAACTCTTTGAAATATTGCAGGAGTTCGTAATGGTAGTAGCCGGCGATGGTTTGCATGACGATGCCGGTGAGCATGGTAACGGCGAGCAGAACGGCCTCGACGAGTGCGATGGCAGTAAGTTTGGAAAGCCAGTCCGTGGTCTCGCTCATGGGCAGAGCGTCGTGGATGCCATCGAAGTGATTGTCGCGTTCGCGCCAGATGAACTCGGAGGAGTACAGGGCGGCGACGATGAAAAAGAAGAGGGTGGCGCTGCCTTCCACGGCCTGCACCATGAGGAAGGTCACGGGCCACACATCCACTCCGGCCACTCGTCCGGCAAATTGGCCGTTATTGACGGCGAAGACAATCAGCAGGCCGACGATGGCCCAAAAGGGAACCTCGTGGGTGATGTTGCGAATGCGCAGGCGGGTGAGAGAGAAATACTGCGCGACG
>CAZARO010000484.1:0-4364 GCA_964487165.1 uncultured Solibacteraceae bacterium
ATGCGGTTGCCCGCCGCCGGTCCCATGAATCGGCATTGCGTGTCCGAGCTGGGCATGGGGGCGGCGGCGGGGCCACCCCGTCCGCCGCGCTGCGCGGCCGCGGGAATCACGATAAAAGTGGTGGCGAGCAGCCCGATTACAAGGCTGCGGCGCCAGTGATAGTCTGGTCGGAAGGGTGTACGACGCATGATAGTATCTAGGTATTGCAGTTTATCAAACTCGGTGGGCCTGATTGGCATCCTATTTTCGGTTTTGCCACCGATGTTCGCCCAGGACCCCGCCGAACCGGCCCGCCTGCTGGCTCCACGCGCCGCTTTCCGGCAACTGGAAGGCGCCGGCACCACCTTCAGCTACGTGCTCAACTTCCCGCCCGATAATCCTGTCGTCCTCGAAATCCACGATTCCGCCGGAGCCCTGGTCGCCGCTCTCCACCCCGACGCCCTCCAGCCCGGCCTGAACCGCATCGATTGGGACTTGCGCTGGGAACCGCCGCTTCCCGTGGCCCTGCGCACCACCCCGCCTGAAAATCCGCACATCTGGGAGGAGCCGCGATTTCGGGGCGCACAAACCCGCCCGGTGGCGCATAAAGGCATCGAGCAGGCGCAATTCGGCCCCATCGCCGCCCCTGGCCGCTACACCGTCGAACTGCATGTCGATGCCGAGAAGTACACCCAGCCGCTGGATATCGTCCTGCCGCCCGCGAGCCACGGCTCCGACGCCGACGTGCAGGCCTCCGTGCGCCTGCAGCTCAAGCTGCGCGCAGACGTCAATTCCGTGGCCGGCATGACGAACAAAATCGAGTGGCTCCGCAAGCAGATCGAGGATCAGCGCAAGCCTTCCGCGCCGGCAGCGCTCGACGCCATGGACCGCAAGCTCCAGGACGTGGAGTTCCAGCTCATTTCGCACGCCGACGCGCTCAGCGACGAGAAGTACGATTCCGAAGCCGCCCACCTCTATGTCAATTTGCTCTGGCTCTACCTGTCGTTAGGAAGCGGTACGGGCAAGTACGCCGGCGGCGCCGATTACGCCCCCACTGAGACGGAGCTTTCCATGGCGCACGAGCTGGAAATGCAGCTGAGCGCGGTGGCGGCGCAATATAAGAACCTAATGGACGAAGATGTCCCCGCCTACAATCGCGCGGCTCCGGCGCTGGGACTCGCGCCGTTGCGAATGACGGAATGAGGGGGGGCGTCAACTCCGCTGCCGCCGCACCCCCAACTCGTCCAGATGATCGAGCAAATCCCGCGGGTCCTCATACACGCGATATGCTCCCGCGCGTTCCAGTTCTTCCTTTCCGTATCCCCCCGACAGCAGCCCCACGCCCAAGGCCCGCGCCCGCTGCGCCGCCAGCAGATCCCAGATGCTATCGCCCACCACCACGCACTGTTCGATCGGTACGCCCAGTCGGTCAGCAGCCGCCAGGAACAAGTCCGGGTCGGGCTTGGCATAGCGCACCAGATCGCGCGTGATCACCGGGAGTTCAGGATCGATGCCCAGCATTTCGAGCGACAGGCGGGCCGTATCCAGCCGGCCGCTGGTGGCGATTGCATGCGGAACTCCCTCGGCAGCGAGAGCCTGTAGCAGTTCGCGGGCGCCCGGCAGTGGCCGCACCTGCGATACCAGGCGCTTGAATGCCTCGCCGTGGAGAACCTGCAATCGCTCGGTGTCCACGCTGGTCAGGTCGCCGCCCACTTCCCGCAGCAGCGCGTTCACGAACAGTCCGCCGCTCATCCCGATGCGCCGGTGAATCCGCCACACCGAAAGTTCCTTGCCGGTGTCCTCCAGCGCCTCGCGCCAGGCGAGCACATGCTGATACACGCTATCGATCAGCGTGCCATCGAGATCGAACAGAAATGCGGGTGGTACGGAGGAAATGGCCATGGGAGGTTCAGCTTTCAGCGATCAGCTTTCAGCTTAGCGCCGCAAAGGCCGAGATCTCTACCAACCTGGTTCTCTGTTCTCAGTAGCGGCTCTCGGCGGCGTCGCCAACTCTCCGCGCATCGGCGCGTCAGAGAAGCCAACAGCTAGAGTCTCGCGTAATAGAGTGACGCTGAGCGCGTTCCGTGGGGCAGCACGGCATCCCTGAATGGCATCCTGCTCGCGACCCAGGGGGTACCTCGGCAATCGGCGCCGAGCGGCCTGTTCGCGGGCGTCCAAAGCGGGTTACCCGGAGTACCCCCTGGGTCCCGCAGGTTGACAACTTGCCCCACTGCCCGGCGGCATTCCTCAGTGGCCTCTGTTACCTCTGTGATCTCAGAATCACGGGAAGACGAAGCGCTCACTCGTGGCCGACGAGCCCATGCTCACGGCTTTCTCCGTGTCTCCTGTGGTGAAGTGCCTTGTCAACGAGTCTCAGACTCGCCTGGCCCGTGCCTTTCGCGGCGATCATTGCGAAGCTGCCCTCCGATAGCTCCCAGGCTTCCTCTGGTAGAATCGGGAAGCTATGGGCCGCCGCTTCCTTCTGCCATTCCTGGCGTGGTTCGCATTATTCTGCCAGACCGCGCAGAATCCGCTCCCGAATTCCCAAATCAAAGATCCCGACGGGCAGAAGGTTCAATTCCGCTTCCACACCCTGCCCGGCAGCGTCCAGATCTACACCTGCAAACCGAGCGGCCAGAGTTTCGCCTGGTCGGGCCCCGACCCCGATGCGGTCCTGCTGGACTCCGCCAAGAAGCTCACCGTGCATCACTACAAAGGCCCCACCTGGGAAGCCACCGATGGCAGCCTGGTACGCAGTGACGCCGCGCTCGCCCGGCATTTTCTACCTACCGTGGCGAGCGCGGTTCACTGGCTCGAATTGCCCGCCAAAGATCCCTCCCGGCAATTCGCGAAAGTAACCTACATCCAAAGAATCGACACGTCCGGCGGACTTCCGCCCACCGCCAAGCCTTGCGACGCCCAGCACGCCGGCGATCAGGAGCGCGTCGCCTACTCCGCCCACTACGTGTTCTACGTTCCCAAGTAGAGTGCGCCCGCCGGCCCGGCGCTAACCCGCCGCTACCACGACCTTGGGCTGGCTCGGCGCCGCCTTGGGGGCTGCCTTCGGATCGGGCCGGACGATATCGATGCTGCCCTTGAAGTACGCCCCATCGTCGATGCTGATGCCGGCGCTTTTGATGTTGCCGATCAGGCTCCCTTGCCCGCGGATCGCAATCTTTCCAGTGACCTCCACGTCGCCGTGGACGCTGCCGAAGATCACCACCTCACACGCGCGGATATTGGCCCGCACCTTGCCGTTCGGGCCAACGGTGAGGAGGCTCTCCGATTCCATTACTCCCTCCACATCGCCATCCACCAGCAGCTCTTCGCGGGCGTGAATCTCTCCCTTGATGCGCATCGAAGGGCCAATCGCCGCGGTGGGCGCGGCAGCACGCATCGTCGCCTGCACGGGTACGGGGCCCTGCGGAACGGCCAACTGGGGCGCGCTCGCGCGAATCGGTTCTGGGTATTGCGCGGGTCCTGGTTCGTCTTTACCTTTGCTCCACACGGTGGTCTCCCTGGCTATTAGTTCAAAATGAGAGGCGTTGCATTCTCAGGGCCAACCGCTTTTTGGGGAGCGAAACGCGCCCCTTCGAACCTGGGTCGGGTAAGTTTTACCCGCCGGTGGCACGGGGCGTGGAACAAACGTCCGCGATCACGCCGAGAACGATGCCCAAATCCGGCTCAGCGCTCCACGGGCGATACCTGCTTCGGCTGCAAAAGCGAGCCAACACACCAGGCCGATAAGACAGGGCGCCGCAAACGGAACTACGGCGTCAATGCTGGACGACGGTGCCTTGTCTCCACCGAAAATAATAAGGGCGGGCACGAAAAACGACAGCCCCATACCTCCCACCAGCAACACCCACCCCAGCGGGTGCATCGCCATTTCGATTACGATTCTGGTGCCTGCGCCGGAGGGCTCGAATCGTCCTCTGACGACCGGAATGCACGCATTGCGGTAGGAGATGATGCGGCTGATCCGGAACCCTTGCGGCGAGACGAAACCCTCGAACTCGTACCCTTGCCGGGAAGGGAAGGCGCGCCGCAGCCAGGGTTGCGGCGCAGGAGCTTGCGGGCTCAGCGCCTGCCCGCAGTACGAGCAGAAGCACGCACCCGCCGCGAGCAGTATTTGCCCGCACCTGGTACACGCCGGCAGACCGGTCCTGACCACCGCCAGTAGTTTTCGCCGCGTTTCGTCCACCGGGAACGGCGACTCGATCGCGAACCTCTGCCCGAAGATCGCCATAAGCGTCCCCGGAATTATAGAACACAACGGCAGCGAACTTCACTTATCGTCGACGGTGTTGGCATCCATGTGCATGTCCATTCCGGCCCACACGCTGTCGGGAGACTTGGCGTTGGGATAGACATGAGTCATCCAT
>CAZARO010000484.1:4374-5004 GCA_964487165.1 uncultured Solibacteraceae bacterium
GGCCGAACTGCGCATGCGGCCCGGCTTGCTCTTCGAGAGGCAAGCTTCGCGGTCCGCCGCAGAAGTCCACGTGCCGGTGCCACGTTGCGATGCTGAGCGGCGCGACGGCATTCAAATGTTCCGGCGTGGAATCCCGCGGAGCGGTGTACATGACACCCACGGCCTTCATGCCCTCTGGCGTGCGTTGGTAGAGGATCGATCCCGGACGATCGTAGTTCACGCGGCCCTGCTCCATCCGGTTATAACGATAGTTCGTGTAGTGGACTTCTTCGCCCAGTTTGCCGGTGGGATAAAACGGCCGGTAGCCATCTCGCAGCGCGGTGTTCACGTCGGAGTAATGCGCCACCACCCCGCGGGCGGCGGCGACTATCCGCTGGGCGCGCCGTTCATCTCCCGATTGCGGCTTGCCCTTGAGCGACATTTGCATGTGATCGCCCATCTTCATCGAGGGCACCGGCGTGGCATCGCTGGTGCCGCCGTAGTGGCTGAGCAGCCGCTCCCACAGCGGAAATCGCTGCGCCATCACGACGGTCAGGGAACCGAGCAGAACCAGAAGGAAAATTTTCGCCACCGTACCTCCCTCGCGCCGAATATCTCTATCGTAATAACGGAATCCCGCTCAATCTTGTT
>CAZARO010000485.1:0-4997 GCA_964487165.1 uncultured Solibacteraceae bacterium
TGCGCACGCAAAAGACACTCCGCTCACCATCGAATGCCCATGCCGCATCGTAAGAAAGGGAATGATTCAGCATGTCCGCCATCGGCACCAGTGTCTGGCTTAGAAGGCCTTCCCTGCGGTCGGCAAACGATCGCGTGGCAGACGCCGCCCGCGCGTTCAAATAATCCTCCAACGAGAACCTGCCCAACTCCGGCGCCAACCCGACTACTCGCCCGAACTCTTCGCCGCACTCGACTCTTCGCTGGGCGATGGCCAACGGAATCGCCGATCCCTCCAGCAGCCGCATTTCCTCGTCCCCGAAAAAGAGCGGCAGATGATGCCAACGATTCGGAATCGACGACAGGAACGGAGCCCACCGTGGGTCGCCCGTCAGTCTCTGTTCCAACAGAAATACCGCCAGACCTATTTGTCCAAGCTTCCCATCGGGCCATCCCTCCGCCACACGCCGCCCCAACGGATAACTTCGCACCGCCTCGGCGGTCACCATGCAGCGCGCCGGGATTTCGAGCAGCAATTCACCCTCCTGGATCGCCTGCGACGCATGTACGGCGCGTTCGCCGTCCGGCTGGGTGCGGATCTCCAACGGTCCCAGGTAGCCACCGTTCTCCTCGATCCATCGCGCCATGGCCCCGTGCAATGGTTGCATGTTTCCAATACCTTCGTCTCTTCATTGTCGTCCAACACAAGCGAACCACCCGGTGCGAGGTGGGGCGGCGATCGAACGCGGCCGAGAGACGAACCTGCGGCCATACGGAATGTTGCTTCCAGGCTCTCTCAAGCTAGATCGAGTTAGTCCGGGTAGTATCCCTCGCGAGCGCGGATTTGATGGCCTTTAGCGGAAAGGACGACCTTGATCGCGTGCCAGCCGTGGTCTTCACTGGCGGGCGGCTGGAAGGCCAGCAGGTAGCCGTGCATCAAATCATCCGACACCTTCTGGAAGACGGGGGCGATATCGCTCAGCCGGCGGACCACGAAAGGCCTTCCGCCTGTGGAGCGCGCCATGTTTGCGAGCTGTTCGAGTAACTGCGGACTATCCAGAGCCTCGCCTTCGGCGATGGTGTAAATGGGGACGCCGCAGGTCTTGGCGCGTTCAATGACGTCGTCAGCGGTCAGCATGCTGGAATTGTCGTCGCCGTCGGTGAAAACGATAATGACTTTCTTCCCGGGGCGGCCGGCGAGGTCATGGTTCACACGCAATAGGGCGTCGTAGAGTGCTGTGGATCCTACGGCGTGGGCCCGGAGGACAGCGCGTTTGGCGGCGATCTTGTCGGCGGTGACAGGCTGTAACTCGGACACCTGATCGTTGAAACCGTAGACGGCGACGGTATCGTCCGGGCGCAATTCATCCAGCAAACGAAGCGCGGCGGATTTGAGGGAAGGCAGGGCGGCTTCCATGCTGCCTGTGGTATCGAACAGGAGCGCCACGGACACACTCGCGGTGTGGTTTTCGAACGCGGTAATCGCCTGCGAATGGCCGCCGTCGACGATGGAGAATTCTTTGGCTGTCAGGTCGTCGACGTAACGACCGCGGCTGTCTGTGACGGTGGCATAGACCTCGACGACGTTGCTGCTGGCGCGGAAAATTGTTTCGGTAGGAGTAGGAGGAGCCGTCGACCCGGCGAATGCCACCGGGCCGGAGGATTCGGCGGCGGCTGGCGGCCCGCTTGCCAGACTTTCGTGAACCGGCGAATTGACCTTGTGGCGATTGAGCGCCTGGGTAGTATCGCCAAAGCGCGCGAAGCCGCCGGCCAGCTTGGTCCCTGGTGAGTGGTTCGATGGGATCAGGGAGGAATCGGCGAAAAGGCCTGCGGCCTTGTCGTTGGGAGCCAGCAGAAAGTTGTGCTTGGCCAGCAGGCGGCGATCTTCCGCCACCAGCAGATATTGCGGATCGAGTACCGCGGCGTAGACCAGTCCGCTAAGAGCCGCGAGCGTGCTGCGAGCATCGGGAGGATTGCCCAAAGAGCGCAGGGCGAGAACCTGCTGGAGTTCTTTGACTTGCTCGAAAGCCTCTCGCCGCGTGCCGCTCAAACGCAGCAGACGCGCCGGCACAGCCTCGTCCAGGTCATCGGCGCCGCCGGCCATGGCGCGCAGAACCGAGATCGATCGGGCAGATGGATCGCCCGCCCGCAAGATCTCACAAGCTTGCCGGAAAGCCTGCGCGGCCTGCGCGGAATCGAGCGACCCGGCCTGGCTCGCGAGCACGATCAGTTCCACCAGCGAATGCCAGTCGCCCACGACGGCCTGGCGGTCGTTCGCGAGTTTACCGGCCTGTTCCGTGAAGGATGCCAACGCCTCGAACTCCGGGGCGCCGAGGCCGGGCAATTTTTCGAGGTAAGGGAACAGAAAGCGCCACTCGTCGTGATGACGTACCAGGATGGCAACCGATTCCGCGTCAAGCGGCGCGCCGCGCCGATTCTCCAGCCGGACTACGGCGGCCAGAGACTGCGGTGGCAGGCGCAACAGGACTTCCGTGTCACTGGCGGTGGCCGGGCCCCAGGACTGACGGTTGCCCGGGAAGACCACTTTACCGGAAGAGTCCAGGTGCAGATCCTGGAGAATGTCGGCCTGCCAACGATTCTCCTTACGGATAAAGTAGCTGCCCACGAGGGAATCGCGGTACCACTTGTAGAAAGCCTCGATACGGGACGTGGGGCCGGCGAAGAATTGTTGATGCCTGGCGTCGGCGTGTGCCAGATCGTAATAGAAGCTGAGCAGACGGCCCTGGTCCTTTTCGAACAATGCGCGGAAAAAGAGCCCGGAGCGGTCGGGGCTGGCGCCCACCAGATTGGCCCACATACGTTCCGCTCCGGGGCCGCCCGGAGTCAGTACACGGCCCTCCGAAAGGGTGAAGGCGCTGCCGAATTCGGCTACCAGGGGCGCGTACTTGACGATCAGGTTGGCGAGCCCGACGGATGAAACCATGACGCCGGCCGCGTCAGGTTCCATGGCGCTCAGGCCGGCATACACGCGGGCATAGCGCGGATCGCGGATGAAGGCCTCGGCTGGGCCGCCGGAGAATTCCGGCACACCCTTCAGGAGCATGCTCCACGCCGGGCCGCCAACCAAACGGGCAGTCTCGATGGGGATCTCGAACTGGAACGGGCGGCGGTCTTCGATGGCCGCTCGCATGTCGAGTTCATCGATCCCCAAGGCGGCGGGGAAGCGCTGGCGGAGTCCGTCGATGGCCAGGCCGCCGGGTTCAGCGGAATAGGTGTTCTCGCTGGATGTGAGCTTCCACCCGAGCAAGCTTAGAATGTGCTCAGTGAGGCGCCGATGCTCCTCGGTATCCACCGCGAGCCGCACCAGGATGTGGCCGGAACTGCGTTCGCCGAGCTGTTCCAGCTCGTTGACCGCGGCCACGAAAGCGTTGATGGCGGGGGCGGCATTCAGAGTCCTGTTCTCGGCGCCGGGTTCGGTGGAAGCGATGGCGCGGCAATATTGCAGGAAGAAATCGTGGTACGAGGGCGCTTCCTGAAGGTTTGCTATGGCGGCAAAAGCCTTCAGCCCGCCAGGCACCGGAGCTTCCCCGACGGAGGGCGGACGCAGGTCCTCGGAGGTAACCTCGTCGGCAAGCTCGGCCGCGGGTTGCTTGCCGAGGTTGGCCAGCCGCTGGGACACCACCTTGAAATCCGCGGAGTGCGGATGCTGCGTGAGGTAGGTCCGCATGTGGGCGGCGGCCAGGTCCAGTTCGTGGCGGGCTTCGTAGACCAGGCCCAGGATGTACTCGGCGCGCGGAAAGTCCTGGTGCGTGTCGAGGAGGGTCAGTTCCTTGAGGCGCCCGAGGGCGCCATCGAAGTCCTTTAGCTGATAACGTGCCACGGCACTGAGAAGGTAGCCTTCCAGGAAACTGTGTTTGGAATCGGCCCGGATGAGGGTTTCGGAAGTCTTGGAAGCGGCTTCCCAATCCTTGAGTTCGGAATCGGCGGTAGCGAGCTCGAGATATGGCGCCAGGGGTTTTGGGTCGAGTGCGATGGCACGCTCGAAGGCGACGCGGGCTTCGCCCGGCTTATTGCGATGCTCGCAGGCAAAGCCGAGCGCGACCCAGGCGGGCGCGAACCGGGGAGCGGCTTCCACGACGGCGCGCAGAGGAGCTTCGGCGTCCGCCCAATCGTTGGTCTCGATGTGCTTGATGGCCAGGGCCCAAGGCTTGGCGGCAGTGCGGGGCACGCCGGAGCCGTTGGCGACGTCGAGCACTATGCCGGGGGTGGCACGCGAGAGCACCATATCTGGAAATCGCGGCATCATGGTTATCCGCCGGTCGGTGAGATCGATCCTGGTAGAGACGTAGCCGCGTGCGACGGCCTGGAGAACGCAGGAAAGCAGGCTGCCGGTGCTGGAGTGGAGGAAACCGAAATCGGTCACGTCCAGGCGCACGAAGTAATCGCCGGTCTTGGGAGATACCGTCGCTTCCACCACTGTATGGTCCATACCCTCACAGGTACGCTGGATGATCACAGGGGTGCCTGGCGGAGAGCCATCCTCCATGACGACCTTGCCGCGAAAGACCACTATGTCAGCGGCGGCGGTGCGGACCGAGAGGATGAAGCACAGCAGGGAGACAACGGAATATAGAAGTCGGAGAAACATCGCGATAGGCCAGCATAGCAAGGAACGGGAGTGTTCGAGGGCCTTCCCCACAAGGCCTGCTCAGCGTAGCCTGAAAAAACGCCTTTTCCGCAAACTGTTAGAGGTGTGCCCAAAGTTTGCCCGCGCTGGAACAATCCGCGGCGATCCCTTCGTCCCAGCCAAGTTACCTTCGCCGCATCGTCACGAACGTAATCGCCACTCCGTCCGGATCCGCCACTGTCAGCGACGCGGAACTGCTCTTCACCCGCAGTCCGAGCCCTGCAAGAATTCCGCTCGCGTGCTTCACATCGTCCACGCCGAACTGAATGCCCGATTTGACCTCCGGACCGCCCGCCGCGATATCCAGTTCCTGCCTCGAATCGCCCGGCATGCGCAGACGCGCCGGAATGCCCGGCCCGATTTCGGTAAAG
>CAZARO010000486.1:0-4991 GCA_964487165.1 uncultured Solibacteraceae bacterium
CATGGGCACCGCTCCCTCGCGGTCGCGGCTGGCGAATGGCGAAAACACTGGATGCGGCCGCAGCGTCTTCATCACCTTTGGTGGCCCGCCCTGTCCGGAGGGCTAAAGCCCACCCCACCAAGCCACCTCGATCCGGCGGTGCCGACTACGCCAATCCGCCAAGTCCATGGGCACCGCTCCCTCGCGGTCGCGGCTCGGTAACGCTTCCCGGCTCAGTTTGCGTCTTGCGCCCGCGCTACTGCAGCATCATCATGGGCTGCAGCCGCCGCGCATTGTCGGAACAGCGCAATTTCTGCAGCGCCGCCGCCTCAATCTGGCGAATTCGCTCGCGAGTGAGTCCGAAGCTTTGTCCGATCTCCTCCAGAGTATATTCGTGATCGAAACCGATCCCGAAGCGCATGCGCAGCACTCGCTCTTCGTGCGGCGGCAGCATCCGGAGAACGCCCGCCGTTTCATCCCGTACATCGTGAGCCATCAGCGGATCGATGATCGAATCCGCCGCGCGGCCGACAATCAGGTCGCCCAGCACGGACTCGCCGTCGTTACCGACGGGAAGATCTAGCGATACCGGGTCGCGCGCGATCGTCCGTAGTTGCTGCACCTTGTCCGGAGTGGTCTCCAGGCGCACGGCGATCTCTTCGTTCTTGGGATTTTGCCCCAGCTCCTTCTCCAGTTCGCGCGACGCCCGCAGAAACTTGCTCAGGCTCTCGTTCATGTGGACAGGAATGCGGATGGTCCGCGACTGATCGGCAATGGCGCGCGTGACGGCCTGTCGAATCCACCAGGTGGCATAGGTGGAGAACTTGAATCCGCGATGATAGTCGAACTTATCGGCCGCCCGCATCAGGCCGATATTTCCTTCCTGGATCAGGTCCAGCAGGTGCAAGCCGCGATTGACGTACTTCTTAGCCACCGAAACCACCAGGCGGAGGTTGGCCTCCACCAGGGCAGCCTTGGCAGCCGCGGCTTCCGCTTCGCCGCGCCGCGCAATTTGCAGCCAGCGGCGCATCTGCGACGCGCTCACGCCGCCGCCGTTGGTCCGGTGCTGCTTCTCTTCGAAGGCATTCTCCAGTTCCGTGCGGAACTGCTTCCATTGAAGAGGATGGAACGGAATCTGGCGTACCTGTTGGGAACACTTCACGCGCCAGCGTAAAATCTGGCCGGTCAACTTCGCCCGCAGGTGTGTGTAGCGGTGCGGAGTGGAGGCCAATTTCTGTTCCAGTTCCTGCAGCCGTTGGTGCGAGCTGGAGAGTTTCGCCAACCTTTTCCGCACGTCGGCGCGCATGTTGTCGCGCACCTCATCGTCCATGCTGGAAAACTCGACGAACTCGTCGGTGAGGCTCTGGTCGCGGCGCACGGCGTCATAAAGCGCCAGCGTTTTTCGCCACGCCAGAGGCGAGCGGGAGAGCGCTTTATGCATCAATTGCTTGCCACGCTCCATGCGGCGGGCGAGTTCAATTTCGCCCTGGCGGCTGAGCAAACGTACCGCTCCCATTTCGCGCAGATACACGCGTACCGGATCGTCCGTGAAAGCCGATTCCGGGGCCGCTTCGTGCTCCTGAAACTCTTGCTCCAGGTGCTCGCCAGCCTCCACCGCCTCTTCCACGACAATTTCGGGCGAGCCGATCGAATCCGCCGTCAGATAATCTTCCAATCGCTCCATAGACTCGTGCCACCTCCAACCAGTCCTCGGGCTACTATGTTTATTATTTTCAGATATTTATGAAAACAGCCTCGCGCCGATAGCCGATGTTGAGAGGTCTTTCTATATCTTTTGATGCCGCCCGGACGTACCAGGTTGCACGCTCTACTACGACCCTCGCAGGCTGGATTTTCTAACATAGCAGATTCGGTGCACCTGTGGCACTATCTTCCCCCTTCGCGCCCTTCGCGGGTGCTTAACTGATCCGGGGGCTCCCTCGTACTAAACCCCGCAACCGCTCCTTTGCAGTCGCGGCTCAGTAACGGGTGTCGCACGTTTGCAGCAACTTACCGAGCCGCGACCGCAAGGGAGCGGTTTCCTGGCGACTAATCCCCAAAAAACGTTAGGCACCCCCCCTTCGCCCGCAACTACTGCTATAACGGAAAACATCATGAAGAAGCTGACCTTCGCCATCCCCGCCCTCTTCCTGCACGCCCTTACCGCTGCCGGACCGGTCGAAGTGCATACCAGCGCCTCCTCCATCGTCCTCGCCAACGACTATCTGGAGCGCACCATCTCTATCGCGGATGGCGACGTGGGCACGCGCCAGTTTGTAAATAAGATCACAAACCGCGCCTACTCCCTGCGCGGCGGTGAATTCGAAGTCAAGCTCAATACCGAGCGCGTGGCATATAATTTCGGCGGCGAAAACCCGCGCTCCTTCACCGCCGCCGGAGCGCACGTCGCCAGCCGCAACATCGACGACACTCCCTCCGGTGGCAAGCGCCTCACGCTCCACCTGGCGCCCTCGCGCGGCGGCGCAATCGACCTGGTATACGAGCTCAATCCCGCCGATTTCTTCACCCGCCAGTGGCTGCACATCGCCAAGCCGCAACAGGGTGCGCCGTTCGTAGAATGGGTGGCGCCCGCCAGCAACGAGTGGGGCGTGCCGCGATTCACGCTCGGCGGCTTCGGCCAGCCGCTTTTCGCCGAGGACCTGTTCCTCGGCCTCGAATATCCTACCGGTATAAATACCGTTACGGGCGCTGAAGTGACCCTCGGCGGCAACGTGGGGCTGAACATCCCCGAGGGCGGCTACACCAGCGAATCGGCGGTCATCGGCGTGGCGCCGGCCGGCATGGTCCACCAGCAGTTTCTCGATTACGTGGCGCGCATGCGCGTCGCCCCCGTCCGCCCGTATCTGCTGTATAACTCCTGGTACGACCTGCAACGCCTGGCCATGAATCACGACAACACGCTGGAGCGCGTGCCCACGTTCCAGAAACTGCTGCTCGGCAAGTACGGCCTGCACCTCGATTCCTTCGTGCTCGACGACGGGTGGGACGACATGCACAAGCTCTGGCAGATCGACCAGCAGCGCTTTCCCGGCGGCTTCACCGACCTGACGAACGCGCTCAAGACCATCGATAGCCACTTAGGCATCTGGTTCGGCCCTATCGGCGGCTACGACCAGCGCGAAGTCCGCATCGCCACCGGCAAGGCCGACGGCATGGAGATCAGCTCCGACGGCCGCTATTTCTGCACCGCCGGCAAGAATTACAGCCGCCTCTTCGCCGACACGCTGCTGAAATACGAGAAGGAATACGGCATCAACTATTTCAAACTCGATGGCATCGTCTTCGGCTGCAACGCGCCCGATCACGGCCATCCGCAAGGCGTCTATTCCGACGAGGCGACCGCGCGCACCTTCATCGATCTGCTGGGCAGACTGCGCGCGCAGAACCCGCAAGTCTTCCTCAATATCACCACCAGCATCTGGCTCAGCCCCTGGTGGCTGAAGTATGCCGATACGGTGTGGATGGGCGGCTCCGATTCCGGCTATCTTCCGTCCGTGCCCACGCTCGCACCTCGGCAGAGCGCCATCAGTTATCGCGATTCCGTGCTCTATAGCGACTTCGTCACCCACAAGGCGCAGTTTCCGATATCATCGCTGATGACCCACGGGATCATCAAGGGTAAGGCCAACATGCTGGGCGGCGAGAAGGAATCGATCGAAGACTTCCGCGACGAAGTAGTCCACTATTACAGCGTGGGTAACATGATGTACGAGCTCTATATCTCGCCTGAAATCTTGTCTCCCGAGGAAATGGACGTTCTTGGCAATGTTACTAAGTGGGCGGAGGCGAATGCGCACCCGCTGCTCGATAATTCCACCATGGTAGGCGGCGATCCGGCGCAGCGCGAGCCTTATGGGTATGTGCATTCGAACGCCGATAAGTCGATCATTACTTTGCGGAATCCCTTCGTACGCCCGCGGACGATGAAGCTGAAGATTGACGAGGAGAATGGGTTCGCTAAGTTCGAGGGGACGCAGTTAGTGGGGTCGATTTACCCCTACCGCAGGGCTCTGGCCCAGGCTGTACGATTCGGCGATACCTTCTCCATCGACCTTCAGGGCTACGAACAAATCGTGGCGGTGATGTTGCCGCAAGGCAGCGGCGAGACTCTCGGAAATTCCGCTTCTGAGTCGTCCCAGCCTGTTTTCTCCCCCGCCACCCTGACCACGGAACGGAACAGCCTGAAATTGCACGCTGCCGCGGAAGTCCCGGCTGGCGGCCCGAAAACGCGCCTCGCGGTGCTGCTGGAGCCCAACCAGGAGGTCCGCGACATCAAGGCGGACGCCACCGACGGGGGCAAGCCGCTGGCGCTCTCGCTGGAAAACGGCGGACGCGGCATCTGGTACTGGTTCTATGCCGATCTCGCACCCGGTAAGCACGCGATCGAGTTAACCATTCATTCTTCCGCGCCGGGACATATCTCAACCTGGCTGCTCAGTTCCCAGCCCTCGCCACGCGACCCAGGCAATCTCGTCCAATCCAACGTCCAGCGCGGCACCCACTTACTCCTCGAGGAGACCATCCGATGAAACGCCGCGAATTCCTGGCCGCGTCCCTCGCCCTCCCGGCCCTCGCGCAGCCCAAGCCGCGCAGCTTCACCGCCAGCGGAGAGCAATTTCTCCTCGACGGCCAGCCCTTCCTCGTCCGCTCCGGCGAAATGCATTACCCGCGCGTTCCCCGCCCTTACTGGCGCGATCGCATGCGCAAAATGCGCGCCATGGGCCTGAATACCCTCTGCACTTACGTCTTCTGGAATGCCCACGAGCCGCAACAGGGCAAGTTCGATTTCACCGGCAATCTCGACGTCGCCGAGTACATCCGCACCGCCCAGAGCGAGGGCCTCTACGTGCTGCTTCGTCCCGGCCCCTACATCTGCACCGAGTGGGATTTCGGCGGCCTGCCCGCGTGGCTGCTGGCCGGCTCGGACATGCAGGTGCGCAGCGCCGACCCCAAATTCCTGGAGGCTGCGGGCCGCTACATCGAGCGCGTCG
>CAZARO010000487.1:0-4986 GCA_964487165.1 uncultured Solibacteraceae bacterium
AGAACCGCTGTTGCGCTTCCAACCGCATCCCGTTCGGGCAGGCCGCTTCCAAACGCCGCAATGGCGGGTTTTCAGATGTGCTCGGCCACTTTCACTGCGGCCGCTGAGATTCATCATTGCCGCGGTGGTCCTGCTTAGCGCTCTAATGGACGCGGCCCTTGACTTACCCGCGCCAACCCGCGACACATGATCGGCCGAGTAGGGAAAGTGATCGGAAACCGTGTAGGCCCAACTCTAGCGTGTGATCGTGATTTCCGGGGATAAGGTGGCGATGGAGGACTGGGGAGGTTTCGGCAAAGCGATGGATGCGCTCAAGAGCTTGCTGAGCGGCCCGACAAGATGATGAATCTGATAGCAGAACGTCTAAGGCGCCGCTGGCGCCTTCCGTGGCCAAGGAGTTCAGTAGTGGTCGGTCCAAGGTGTGAGCGGGGAGAGGCCCATACTGCCGCGAGAATGCAGCCGCGCCAGCATGCCGGCCTCGAAAAAGGCGCTGACGTGCTTGAAGAAATCTGGCGTGGAGCCGACCGGAACACCGGCAGCGTCACGCTCTCCCCGTGCCGCGGCTTCGTTCGCAGGCTCCGAGCAACGCCGACCTTCCTAAAGACCGACGTCTTCGGCGTCTGTCTGTGCTGCAAAGGGGCGCTCGGACTGAGCCGTCTGACGGCAGAACCCTGGACTCCCTTGTGCCTTCGATGCCGGGAAGCAGCCGACCGGGACGATGTGGAGATTCTCAGAATTCGTTCGCGAAGGTCACGCCAACGGCACCGCACTTCATACGGAAATGAAAGCAACTTCGGTCTGGAAAGAAAGGACTAAGTTAATGACGAAAACCAACTCGGTTGTAGCGATCTACGGAACTCACACCCAAGCGGAGGAAGCCATCAAGGAACTGCAAAGGTCTGGGTGTGATATGAAGAAACTGTCGATCGTCGGCAAGGACTACCATACCGACGAGAGCGTCGTCGGATACTACAACGCCGGCGACCGCATGAAGTACTGGGGCAAGCAAGGCGCATTCTGGGGTGGTCTCTGGGGAATGTTGTTTGGAGCCGCCTTCTTTGCCATACCGGGCCTTGGACCGATATTGGTGGCCGGCCCTCTAGTCGCATGGATTCTGGGTGGATTGGAAGGCGCCGTCGTGGCGGGCGGATTGAGCGCGCTCGGTGCGGGCTTGTACAGCATTGGTGTCCCCAAGGACAGCGTAGTCCAGTACGAGGCAGCGCTCAAGGCTGACAAGTTTCTGGTTCTGGCCCACGGCACGGCGGACGACGTGGTCAAGGCCAGGGGCATCCTGCAGACGACGCACCCGCTGGACATCGCAACCCACGCCGCGGAACGCGACCAGCCCGAATTAGTCATCGCCCGGTAGTCAGGTAGACAGCAGTTTTGTAAAAGCAGAACAACTAAGGAGCAAGTATCATGTACAAAAACGTGTTGATCATTTCGGTAGCGAGTCTGGCTGTGGTTATTCCCGCGTTGGCGTCGGATCGTGAAGATGACATTGGACGTGTCGAAAAAGCCGGCCAAGTCTTCCATGAAATCATGGCGACGCCCGATAAAGGCATTCCCCGTGACCTGCTGGAAAAGGCGAAGTGCGTTGTCATTATTCCAGGAGAGGAGAAGGCTGCCTTCATTTTCGGTGGCAACTATGGCAAGGGAGTGGCGACCTGCCGCACGGCTGGCGGTTGGAGCGCCCCGATGTTTATAGCTGTTGGAGGGGGGAGCTTCGGTTTCCAGATTGGCGCCTCTTTCACCGACTCGGTGATGCTATTCATGAACGACCATGCTTTACATAGCCTGCTGGGCGACAAATTCAAGGTCGGCGCCGACCTGACTGTGGCGGCCGGTCCGGTCGGGCGACAGGCATCCGCAAACACTGATGTAAGACTCAATGCGGAGATCCTGAGCTATTCGCGCAGCAAGGGTCTCTTTGCCGGAATCAGCCTCGATGGCGCCGTGGTGCAGGCCGATCATAGCGGAGACCAAGCCATGTACGGCCGCGAGGTCACACACGGGGAAATTCTCGATGGGAGAATGGCGGTACCAGAGTCGGCACACCGCCTCATCGAGGAACTCGATAGTTACCCCTCGAACCGCGGAAGCGGCGACCGCTAACCAAGTGTAGGCCATGCCGGGTCGAGACTCGGAACTGCACTAGCGGGCAAGCTAAAGAAAAGCTAAGAACTGCCCACCACGCAAGCTGATTCCTTGAGTGGTGGGGCATGCTTTTTGAGAACCCATCTCTCGTAATCGAGACGCACAGCGCGTCAGCGCTTCATGGCTATGCCTTGGTCGGACGCCTAATCGCAGGGCCGCGCCGTGTTCCGGTCTCTCATTTTGAACTGCCCACGCCGCTGTTTGTGGGTGCGACTGGAGATGCGCCACGTCAATTTTGTCGGAGGACAAAACATCCGGATAGGTCACTGTGCTGCCGGCGCCCGCACTAATCGCCGGGGCCGCCGACTTTGTCCCGCTCACTAACGGCTCAATCGCCGCGACGCTGGGCTCTCGCATATAATCGTTCCCGAGGGGGATCCATGCCCAAAGGTTCCATCACCTCGGCACAAGTAGCCCAATACGACGACGACGGCTACGTCCTCATCCGCCGCATGTTCGATGCCGGTGAAACCGACCTGCTGGCCCGAGCCGCGCGTGAGGACCGCGCACTGGACCAGCACTCTTTCGGCAGAAGTGATGGCGAAGGCGGCACTGTGCGCTTGTCCCTCTGGAATCATCCGGGAGATAGCATTTACGGGATGGGGGCCCGCTGCGAGTCCATCGTCGGCTCAGCCGTCAAACTGCTCGGCGGCGAGGTCTACCATTACCACTCCAAGATGATTATGAAGGACGCCAAGGTCGGCGGCGCGTGGGCCTGGCACCAGGACTACGGCTACTGGTACCAAAATGGTGCGCTGTTCCCGTTGCTCACCAGTGCGTCCATTGCCATCGACCCGTCCACCCGGGAGAACGGCTGCCTGCAGGTACTCAAAGGCTCTCACAAACTAGGCCGCATCGACCATGTCCTTACCGGCGACCAGGCAGGCGCCGATCTCGAACGTGTGAACGAAGCGCTCCATCGCCTGGAACTTGTCCACTTGGCGATGGACCCAGGGGATGTGTTGTTCTTCCACTGCAACCTGCTCCACCGCTCCGATCGGAATTGCTCCGACCATCCGCGCTGGTCGATGATCTGCTGCTACAATGCTGCCCGCAACGACCCATATAAGGATTCCCACCATCCGCGTTACACGCCGCTGGCCATCGTTCCCGATTCTGCGGTCCGCGAGGCCGGCTTAAAGCGCTTTGCCAATTCGAACGCAGACGTTGCCTGGCTCCATCCCGCCAAGGACATGAGCGCCGCCAGCCTGCCAACGAAGAGCGACGCCGGATGAGTTTTCACGCGCCCACGCGAAGACTTAGGATCAACTCGTAGGGTGCGATCGCCCCATTTCCACCGATTCGACCTTTCGTATATGGTCAGATGCTGCCCAGCAATTTATCGATCTCGTCGTAGTCCGTGGGAAGCTCGATTCCCGCGGTAAACGCGCCGGCTTCGAGCAGGGCGCGGACGGCATCGGGGGAGCGGCGGTCCAATTAGAATCGACGCAAGCTTTGACGGCGAACCGGAGCGCTGTGCGACCTTGAGCGTCCGTGGCGTTCACCGGCGCCCCTGAACGATTAGTTCCTTGACCACTTCGGGCCACGCGCGCCACACGGCGACATGCAGCGCGTTGCTGCCCCTCGCGAGGCCGTAGTAGCCATCGCCTTCGCTATAAAGAGCGGCTGGGCTTACGCCCAACGTGAGCAGATTGCGCTTTCGGTTCCGCTGGAGGCTGCAAAGGAATTGCCGGAATTAGCTGCCCAGGTGCAGGACAGCGAGCGCGGGTTGATCCGAATCTGCCTTGGCGGAAACTTTTCCATCGAGCGCCTCGCCGAGGAAATTCGGAGACATACCGAAGAGTACGAACGCCCACGAGTGCGGCGGTCCCATCATAATTCGAAATCTTTCTAGCTCGGGGCGTGCAACTCGCTCATTTCGACACATTCCCGAGAAACCAATCCACCACCCGCCCGAAGACCGCTTCCAGGCCTTCCGGGACCTGCTGGTTGGGCAGGTCCAAGGCATGGTCGGCGCCCTCGATTCGCTCAAATATGGCGTCTCGATTGTTTGCGGCCAACTCGGCGCGTAGCACGTCGAACCCGGTGATGGAATTCTGCGTGTCGGCTGTGCCATGCGCGAAATATAGGAACGCATGCGATTTGAGAGCTTCCGCAATGATCGAGGTCTTCATGAAACTGGACCACTGACGGTAGGTCTGCCCCCAACAGAACCTGGTATCGCTGTCGGGATCCTTCAGGATTTCGCTCCAGCAGGCATACACTTCCTTTTCGGCGTCCAAATGTTGGCCGCGCATAAACTCGGCCAGGTGGAACAGATACACTGGTCCGCCTCCCGATAGGGATGCGGCGTGGGTCACATGGGGCGATACATTTGAGACCCGCATCGCTACGATGCCGCCCTCCGAATGGCCAATCGAGAGTGTCTTCGAAGCGTCCACGCCCGGCAAGGCCTGCGCCGCCTGGATTGCGTCCGCAATAGTAGTGGCCCACCGGTCGAGCGTGTACCCGGCGCGAAATTCCGGACGACAAGCGTTTGCATCGCCGTCATCCGGCGGATCGTCCAGAAACTCAACGCCTGGCTTTTCGACCGCCAAGACGCGCGCACGGCCGCGGGCTACCGAATATAGAACGCCCTGCAGTCCGCGGCTCATCCGCCCACCGGCGCTGACATACTGGGATGAGCAGCCTGTGCCTTGGACCCAGACGATCAACGGGAGAGGATGACTGGGCGTCGGCTCAATTGAAAGATAGAAGGTCATGTGCTGACCATTTCTGTCCGCCACAACGTACCGTCGAAACGGCTGATCGCCCACAGGATAGTCTTCCGCCGCGGCAAGCGCGGAACAGAACAGCAGATTGAGAACG
>CAZARO010000488.1:0-4979 GCA_964487165.1 uncultured Solibacteraceae bacterium
TGTCAATCGAGAGCCCGAGCATCTGATACCCTCCGCAAATCCCGATCAGCGTTCCGCGATGCGCCATTATCATGGCGGCGAACCCGCCCGCCCGCAACCAAGCGAGGTCGTCGAGCGTCTGCTTGCTGCCGGGCAGAATCAGCACATCGGCCGACTCCACCTGCGCCGGGCCGTCGAGGAATGCCAGCGCCACCGAAGGCTCCATCGCCAGAGCATCGAAGTCCGTGAAATTCGCCATGTAGGGCAGCGCCACCACGCCAATCCGCAACGCGCGTTCCGGCGATGACGACGCGTCCTGCCAGACTCGATCGGCCGTCCGCCGATCCTCCAAGGCGACGCTGTCTTCCTCTTCCAATCCCAAATTGTGCAGATACGGCACCACCCCCGCGCACGGGATTCCGATGCGGCGCTCGATCATTTCGATTCCCGGCCGCAATAACGAAACATCTCCGCGAAATCTGTTCACGATGAATCCGCGGATGCGCGCCCGGTCGTCCGGCTCCAGCAGCTCCAGCGTTCCTAACAGCGATGCGAAGACGCCGCCGCGATCGATATCGCCTACCAGCACGCACTCCGCGTCCGCCGCGTGCGCCATCCGCATGTTCACGATGTCGTGCGCGCGCAGATTGATCTCGGCGGGCGACCCGGCGCCTTCCAGTACGATCAGTTCGTACGCGCCGGCAAGCGTGGCGTAGCTTTCGAGCACCGCCGGAAAGAGATCTTCGACCCTGCGCTGGTGGTAATCCGACGCCGTCACCTGCCCCCACACACGGCCCAGCAGAATGACCTGCGCCCCGGTATCGGACGAGGGCTTGATGAGCACGGGATTCATCTCCGCGCAGGGGACCACGCGGCACGCCTCGGCCTGCAGCGCCTGCGCGCGGCCGATTTCGCGGCCATCCGGAGTGGCCGCCGAATTGAGCGACATGTTCTGCGCCTTGAAGGGCGCCACGCGTATGCCTTCGTCGGAAAAGATGCGCCCCAGCCCCGCCGCGATCAGAGACTTGCCCACGTGCGATGCCGTGCCCAGCACCATGAGGGAGCGCGCGCTCAACAACCCTCCAGCAAGGCCGCCGAGCGACGCTCGTCGCGGTTCGTCCAGCCGTCGAAATGCAGCAGCGTGGAGAGTTCCTGGCGATGCTCCCAGCCGTTTTCTTCCAGATCCGGCCGGGGCCGGAACTCGGAAACGTATCCCACACACAGGTAGGCCACGGGCGTGAGGGTTTGAGGAATCTGAAGTAGCACTTTCAATTTTTCAAAGTCGAGAATGCTGACCCATCCCACTCCGAGCCCTTCGGCACGCGCCGCCAGCCAGAGATTCTGCACGGCGCAAACGGTGGAATACAAATCGGTGGCGGCGTCGGTGTGGCGGCCGAGTTTATGCCCGAGGGTGCGCTCGCGATCGCAGGTGATGCAGATATTCACCGGAGCATCCAGGATTCCGGCCAGCTTCAAACGCCCATACTGGTCGCGCCGTTCGCCCGCATACACACCGGCCGCATCGCAATTGGCGCGTTCGAAGTTGGCATACACCGCGCGGCGAACGTCGAGGTCCTCGATCACAATGAAGTCCCACGGCTGCATGAATCCGACCGATGGGGCATGATGGGCGGCGTTCAGAATCCGCCCCAGGACTTCCGCCGGAATGGGGCCGGGAAGGAACTGCCCGCGCACATCCCGGCGCTCATGTATGGCGCGATACACGCCGCGTTTTTCCTCTTCTGAAAATGGCTGCGAATCCATAAGTTCACCAGGCGCGGGACCAGCGCGGGCCGGAATTCTCCGCCGTGCGCAACGCCGACGCGACACCCTGCCGCGCTTCCAGCAATCGGGCGAACAGCCAGAGCAGATCGGAGAGACGATTCAAGTAAGCCAGGATGTGCGGATTTTCAATCTCGCCCGCTTCCATGAGTGCCGTCGCCAAACGTTCGGCGCGCCGGCAGACGGTGCGCGCCACATCCATGGCCGATGCGTCGGGCAACTCGCCCGGCAGCGACCAGTCGGCCAGCACACCCGGTTCGGCCTCCATGCGGTGTACCTCGGCATCGAGAGCGTCCACCATTTCAGCCGTGACTTCGGGCGCGGATTTCGATTCCGGCGGCGCGGCGATGGCCGAGCCCACCTTATATAACTCGCGCTGGATGGCCTTCGTGCGCTCGCGAATTTCGGCGTCCTGGCAGATGGAGCGGGCGAAGCCCATTTGCGAAATCAACTCGTCGACGGTGCCGTAGCACTCCACGCGCGGGTGCGCTTTGGAGACACGGGCTCCGCCCACCAGGCTGGTTTGGCCCCCATCGCCTCGTTTGGTTGCGATACTCATTATCTTCCTCCTTACATGGCCGCATATTGGCGGCGCCGGCGCAACAACCACAGAAATGCCGGACCGCCGAGCAATCCCGTAATGGCACCCACCGGCAGTTCGCCCGAGGGAAGCACGGTGCGCGCCAGGGCGTCGGCCAGCACCAGAAACGCCGCGCCCAACAACAGCGAACCCGGCAGCACGATGCGCAAATCTTCTCCGAACATCATTCGCACGGCGTGCGGAACGATGAGGCCGACGAAGCCGATGGCGCCTCCCATGGCCACGGTGACCCCGACGGCCAACGAGCAGAGCGTGTGTACCGCAGTCTCGCAGCCGCGCACGTTGACCCCCAGGGTCGCGGCGGTATCTTCGTCGATGGCCAGCAGGTTCAGTTGCCGCGATAGCGCCAGCAGCGCCAGCCACGTGGGCGCCAGCAGAATCAGCATGCGCCCTACCGGCGCCACTCCGATTACGTCCAGGCTGCCGATCATCCAGCGAAGAATTTGCAGGGAGCTGTTGGGGTCGGCCACGCATTGGATGGTCAGCACGGCAGCCAGGGACACCAGGTTCACCACCACACCGGAAAGCAACAACGCTCCGGGAAGAATTACCGCTCCGGTGCGTGCGATGGTTCGCACCAGGCTGGCGGCCAGCACCGCTCCCAGGAACGACGCCAGAAACACCAGCGGCACTCCCGCCACGCGCATGCTCCATCCCAGCGCGATGGCCACGCTCGCTCCCAGCGCTCCGCCGCCGGAGATCCCCAGCGTGTAGGGGTCGGCCAGCGGATTGCGAAACAGCGCCTGCAAGGACGCGCCCGTAATGGCCAGCGACGCGCCGATGGTCAGGCCCATGAGCACGCGGGGCAGGCGCAGGCGAAAGAAGAGCGTGCGCGAAAAGGGGTCGGACAGGAGGTTCGCGAAATCGATTTTCTGGCTGCCCACGAAGAGCGCCACGGCGGTGGAGGCGGCCAGGACGAGCGTCAGGATGGCCATGGCCCGGAAAAGTTTTGCGGTCATCTGGCTCTCATTCGCTCCCTCGCGGTCGCGGCTCGGCAGGCTCTGGCAAACACAGAGGCGCCATTCCGAGCCGCGCGCGTAAGCAAACGGTTCTTCGAATTTTGCAACTCTCTCATCTGTCAACCCACACCACGGTCTGATCCCCCACGCGTTCGGTGCGCACCTTGGGATCGTCGTAGATCTCCGCCAGCAGCGCGCTTTGCAGAATCTCCTCGGGGCGCCCTTGCGCCGCCAATTCGCCGCAGTGGAGGGCCACGATTCGATCGAACAAGGAGCCGGTCAACTGCAGATCGTGGGTGATCATGACCACGCTCAGTCCGCGGGAATCGCGCTGGCGGGCGAGGGTGCGCATCAGTTCCGCGCGATGCTTCAGGTCGAGCGAAGCGGCCGGCTCATCGAGCAGCAGCACGCGCGGCTGTTGCGCCAGCGCCCGCGCGAGAATCACCAGCTGCTTTTCGCCGCCGGAGAGCGCGGTCACGCTGCGCTCCGCCAGGTGCGCGGCGCCCGCGGCTTCCAGCGCTTCCACGGCGATGGAGCGATCGCGATCGCTCTCGAAGCCGAAACGGGGTGCATGCGGCGTCCTTCCGCTGAGCACCACGTCGATCGCGCGGAAGGGAAATACCGTCATGGTGGTCTGCGGCATGTAGGCGATTTCGCGCGCGCGTAGGCGCGGCTGCCACGATTCGAGCGCGATGCCATCGAGCAGAATTTTTCCGGAGGTGGGGCGAAGCAATCCGGCCAGCAGGCGGATGAGGGTCGACTTGCCGGAGCCGTTCGAGCCGATCACGGCCATCAGCGATGCCGGCTCCACGGAGAGGCTGACGTCGCGGATGGCGCGCGCGCCGCCGGGGTAGGCGTAATCGAGATGGCGGGCTTCCATCAGCGGCTTAGGAGGCATCAGCTACCAGCTCCTGCATAACTGCGTCGGCGGGCTGAAGCCCGCCCCACCGAACCGCCGGTTGTTCCGTGGTGGAGCAGGCTTTCAGCCTGCAAGCCGGCTTGAGCCGGCTTCTTCGAGGCTTGGCATTATGATGCCTGACGGAAGTCGGGCCGAAGCCCTCCGCAGGCTGAAGCCTGCCCCACCAAACCACCGGCGCTTCCGTGGTGGGGCGGGCTTCAGCCCGCCAAGAGGGCCGCATCACTTGGCCTCCGGGTGAATCAGCCGCGCGAATAACTCCGCTGTCTGGACGATTCGCTGCGAGGCGTGCGGAACGTAATCCTCGTTCACTTCGCGGACGCGATGCGTGCGCACGGCCTTCAGTTCGGGCATTTCGTTCCAGGCTTCCATGGCGTCACCCGCGAAGCGGCCCACCGCGCCGTGCGTGAAATCGAGAATGATATCAGGATCGACGGCCAGCAGGTCCTCCTTGCTCAGTTTCGCGTAACCGGTCTTATCGGCGGGGACGGCAATTCGCCCGCCGGCGATATCCACCAGCTCGGACAGGTAGCTGCCCGCGGTGGCGGTGTACAGTTCGCGCAGCGTGCCGGGCGTGCGGTCGACAATCAGCACCACCTTCGCTTTGGGCAGGGCAGCGGTCTTCTGCGATACGCGGAGTAGCGCGCTGCGTGTGGTTTCGAGCAGCCTGGCGGCCTCCGCCTGGTGCCCGGTCGCCTGCCCGATGGCCGTGATGGCGGTGTAAACGTCGGCAACTTTTCTG
>CAZARO010000489.1:0-4977 GCA_964487165.1 uncultured Solibacteraceae bacterium
CTGGGTGGACCGCAGCGGCAAACCGCTGGTGCCCGTGTCCGAGGGCGGCAGTCGGGGACCGCCGCGCATCTCACCGGACGGAACTCGCGCCATCGTGGCGAAGCTGGGCAAGAACCAGAAGAATGCCGACCTGTGGATGGTGGATCAGTCCGGCAACGTGACGCCGTTTACCGGCGGCCCGGCCCACAAGGGTTCGCCGATATGGTCGCCGGATGGCGCGCGCATCGCTTATTTCTCGAACGCGGACGGCAATTACGACATCGTCGTGAGTCCGTCGAACAACGGCTCGCGGGTTGAGCCGCTGCTCAAGAGTGCGGAGGCGAAGTACCCTACCGACTGGTCGCGCGACGGCAAGTACCTGCTGTTCGGAGTCCTGGCGGAAGGCACTCGTTCGGACGTGTGGGCGATGTCGGTGGCGGATCGGAACGCCGGCCCGCTGCTTGATACCATCTATTCGGAAGGCTATGCCGCGCTCTCGCCGGATGGAAAGTGGCTGGCCTTTCAGTCGGATGAATCCGGCCGCAACCAGGTCTACGTGCAGCCTTTCGAAGGCATCACGCGGGGAACCAAGCGGCGCTACGACATTTCCAGCGACGACGGCGGCGGCCTGCCACGCTGGAGCGCCGACGGCCAGGAACTCTTCTACATGACCAGCAGCGGCCGCATGATGGCGGCGAAAGTGCATCCCGAAGGCGAGGAATTCCGCAACGATCCTCCCCAGTTTCTGTTCCAGACGCGGACCATTCCCAACACGTGGAATCTCTACGATGCCGCTCCTGATGGCCAGCGCTTCCTCATGAACCTGCCGCTCGAGTGGCCCAATGCTTCTCCTCTAACGGTAGTGACCAACTGGACGGAGAAGCTCAAGGAGTAGCCGCGGCAGTTTTGTAACAGATCTGTTTTCATAAACTTCTGCGTCAGCCGGTGCGGTGCCGGGAAAATGCTAAAATAGAGTTGCATTCCTTCCCGCACGGAATCAAGGCAGAACGTCTTATGACCACACGCAAGTTTTGGCCCCTCGACATGGATCCCGAAGGGCAGATCTATGACAATCCGGCTTGGGATCTTCCCGGCTTTCGGCGCCGTCCGCCGTCCGCCCGGAAGAAGTCCACCAAACACCCGCTTCGCGAAGCTAATACCGTTTCGTGTGTTTAAGTACATTTTCCCGCCTTGGCCGTCAAAGCTGCCAGGGCGTGCGTAAACCTTACACCGCGATTTGCCATAAGGCGCCGTAGGTCTTTCAGAAAATAAGCCTTTACCGAACGGCGGTCAGATTGCTAAAGTCGTGTCGAGGTTTGTGCAACTATGAGAGTTTTTCTTGCCGCCACGTGCCTTGTAGCGGGCTCTTTGCTCGTCGGGGGCTGCGCCACAAAGAAGTACGTGCAAAATACCACCGCTCCCATCCAGGCCAAAGTGGACCAGGTGGGCACGCAAACAACCCAGAACACCCAACAGATCGAAGATACCAAGGCCCAGTTGAAGCAAGTTGACGAAAGGGCCCAGAGCGGCATTAACGCCGCGCAGGAACGCGCGTCGGCCGCGGATCAACATGCTACCGCCGCCGATGAGCACGCCAACCTGGCCGACCAGCACGCCAAGGACGCAATGGGGCAAGCCAAAGAAGCGAGCAGTATGGCCGATGCCAACAGCAAAGACCTGAACAAGCTGCGCGACGTGGTTGCCAACATTGACGACTATAAAATGCAAACCACGGCGAGCGTTCCCTTCGCGTTCGATAAGTTTGCTCTCACCGATTCCGCGAGGGAAGACCTCGACAAGCTCGCGGGCTCGCTCGGTTCCGACAAGCGCTTTGTAATTTCGGTGGAAGGCTTCACCGATTCCGTCGGCGACAGGGCGTATAACGAGGCTCTGAGCCGCAAGCGCGCCGATGCCGTGGTGAGGTACCTGGTAGCTAAGCACGATGTGCCGATCTACCGTATCCATACCATCGGGCTGGGCGAGGCCAAGCCGGTGGATGAAGGCAAGGACCGCTCTGCGCGCGCCAAGAATCGCCGCGTGGAAGTGAAGGTCTTCACGGTGGACGTGGATTCCGGCACGGCGACCGCTGCCGCCACCCGGCAGGAGCAGTAAGTTTCCTGGTTGTGCCGCCGATCGAGTACGAGCCGTGGGGGGACCCTCCCACGGCTCTATTTTTTGGGGGCGCTCATTACCCGCGAGCCGGGGCAGGCTCGCGCACCGATCGAAAGGTCTGCCACCACACGTAGAGGCAGATCAGATTTCCCGCCACTGCCACCACTGAACCGGTGAGTGCCAATGCCTCCACCGAGTGCGCCATCGACAAGCTGGAGATCGCCTCGCCGATGGCTTCCGCCGTAAACTGCATTCCCAGCGCACCGCAGATCAGCAGGAGGCGCCGATCGCTCTTTCGCGAAGCGATCAGGATCATCCACAACGCCAGATCCAGAATGGTGGCGCAGACGCTCAAATCTCTAGTCCACGGAGTCATCCAGAATCCAAATGTCACTGGCGGGGGACGATAGTGAACCCAGAAAGACGTGCCCGCGAACACCAGGGCGCCGGCCGCCAGGATGGACCGCAGCGCGCGGCGCCATCGGGACATGGAAATCGCCAGATCGATCAGGCTCAGAACCGTGGCGAAAATCAGCACCTGCAGAATCCACTCGTTGATCCAGTAAACTCTGGCCGCCTGCCGCAGCACGGCCTTATCGTGTGTGAGCAGAGACTGCATGCGGATGGGAATGTCGACCAGGGTGGTGACAAAAATTGCCAGCAGGTAGGCAAAAACGACCGGATAGCGCCGATAGCCGCCGCGCAGCAGGGCGGCGATCACCAGGATTTCCAGCGGGATCCCAATCGCCCAGCCGCAAACCTGGATTATGAATCTCTCAAGCGCCATACGCTTCCGATTGTAAGACAGGGTTTCCCCCGAATGCGGAAACGTTTAGCTTTTTCGAGGAATGGCTTGCGCGGGCACTCACGCGGCGGCCCGTACGAGTGCCGGCGGTCGCCGATCGCGGATGGTTATACCGTGCCTTCCCAAGGGTAAGGCGGCAGCGTCGGACCGGTGAAGCCCTCCCAGGGGTAAGGCGGCAGCGTGGGACCGGTGAAGCCCTCCCAGGGATAGGGCGGCAGTGTGGGACCGGTGGCGACGGTCGGGAGGGCGGTAATGTGAGAGCCGTTGGAAGCTGTCACGCCCGATCCCATCGGGACCAAAACCAGCATGAACAGGGAGAAAACTACAAACAACGTGAACGTGTATCGGCAATGTCGGAACATGTCTGAAAAGCTCCTTTTCTGGCGGGGGTCGCAGGCGCGCGAATCACCCATTGACCACAACGAGCTAGCATTTTTAGTACAAATGCACCAATACCCGGGGTCTACCTAGTACTTTGCTCGGGAATACCCTAGTTGATACATAGGGTATATCCCCGATTAAGGTTTCAGAAGTATTGGTGTATACGCTTGGTTAATTGCCCTGAAAACGGACCCGAGACTGCTGGATTACGGTCTCCGGGAAATTGGGGGCAATTTGCAGGGGGCGGGCAACGGGGTAATCGAGGTGCATGTCGGCCGATACTTCGTCCAGCATGGCCAGGGTGGCGACCCTGGTCTCCAGGGCGAAACAATTCAGCAGAAGATTGTCGCAGACGGCATTGATTAGGCGGGGAATGCCCTGCGTCCGCAGGCGAATTTCCTCCATCAATTCCGCCGGGAACACGGTCTGATTCTGCAGGCCGGCGCGCGTCATGCGGGAATTGATGTAAGCGATGGAATCGGTGCTGTCGAAACCGCGCAGAGTACATCGCAGGGCGATGCGCTGCTTGAGCTGGCGGAATTCCGGAGCTTCCATCTTGCGATCCAGCTCCTGCTGTCCCGCCAGGATGATCTGCAATAGCTTGCCGCGGCGGTTTTCCAGGTTACCGAGCAAACGGATTTCTTCGAGGACGTCCCATTCCAGATTGTGAGCTTCGTCCACGATGAGGACGGTGGTGCGCCCGACTCCGGCCCGCTCCAGCAGCATGTTGTTCAGCGCCAGCAGGACCTCAGTCTTGGAGTGGCGGTTGCACTGCAACTCCAGGTCATAGGCCAGGAGCTCGAAAAACTGCTCCACGGTGAGGCGGGAATTGAAGAGAGAAGCGAACGCGATCTGCTGCGAATGCAGGAAATCCCGCAGGCATTCCAGCATGGTGGTCTTGCCGGTGCCGACCTCGCCGGACAACAGGACGAAGCCCTTGCGGCTCTGCACGCCGTAAATGAGGTTCGCCAGCGCCTCCTCGTGCTGCGAGCTGCGAAACAGGAACGAGGGGTCCGGACTCATGTTGAACGGATTTTGCGTAAAACCGAAGAAGGCGTTGTACATAAGCGACGTTACGGCAGGACTGTCCCCAGCTTATCACGCGCCTCGATGGCCGCCAAGCCTACCGGTACTGGCAGGTGTGAATTCAGACCGAGTGACTTAGTACCTCATGCGCATCCGGCATTCCTCGACGGGAAAAGCGTATCACTCCATCGGGACCGATGAGATAAACGGTCCGCTTCACGATCAGTCCGTTGGTGTGGTAAAGCTCGCCAACTTTCTGTCCGCGATCGACCAGCAGAGGGAATGGAAACTCGTACTTGCGCCGGAATGCCTCGTGATTGCGGGCGTTCTGCGGATTCACACCGAAGACCTTGACGCCGCGCTTCTGGGCTTCTTTCCAATCGTCGCGGAACTGACACAGTTGCCGGGTGCAGCCGGGAGTGTCGTCGCCCGGATAGAAGACCAGCACCACGTTGCTGCCGCGCAAAGAGGCAAGCCGGACCGTATGGCCGGACTCGTTGGGCAGCGAAAAATCGGGCGCCTCACTGCCGGCGGGAAGAGGATCGGACCAGAACCAGGAAAACATATTGGCACCAGGATGTCGACCCATCATACCGTGCGGCGCGCTGTCTTCCGGAGGGACTCTTGTCTCATGCAAGATGAGCCTGAAGTGGCACTCGGATTCTCACGCAAGA
>CAZARO010000490.1:0-4975 GCA_964487165.1 uncultured Solibacteraceae bacterium
GCAGTTGAACCGCCAGGGTCCCGACGTGGGAACGTCCTACCGCTCGGCGATTTTTTACACCAGCGACGAGCAGCAGCGCCTGGCCAAGGCGTATATAACCCAATTAGACGCCCAGAAAGTCTTTCCCAAACCCATCGTGACGGATGTTACTAAGTTGAAAGCCTTCTACCGCGCCGAGGACTATCATCAGGACTACGCGTACCACAATCCTAACAATCCTTACATCGAAGTTTGCGACCGCCCCAAAATTGCCGCTCTCAAAGAGCAGTTTCCGGAGTTGTTCGTGGATTACACCCCAGCGAAGAAAAAGTAAACAGAGCGTTATAAATGTTTGCGCATCCGCTCCCTGACGGTCACGGCTCTGTTGGGGGCCGCATACTGAGCGCGCAGCGACCAACGACGCCGTGTCTACACTACTTCCCGCGATAAAACACCCGCCAGACCATGCCCTTCTGGCTCTCGGTGATGTATAGCGACCCGTCCGGCGCCTGCGCCACGCCGTCGGCGCGCGCCAGCGCGTCATTGGGATTCATAATCTGCGCCTTGCCGGCGAACCCGCTGGCGAAGATCTCGAATTTGCCTGACGGGTTCGCGCCCGCGAACGGCTGGAAGGTGACATTCGATACTTCCTGCGCCAGCGGCGCGCGGTTCCATGACCCGTGGAAGGCGATGAACATGCCATTGCGATAGTGCGCCGGAAACTGGCTGGCGGTATAGAACATCGCGTCCACCGGCGCCCAATGCGCCGGAAAACTGGTGACCGGCAGCTTGAATTGCGAGCATCGCCCCACCGTCTTGCCATCGCCGCCGTATTCGGGATTGAGCAGCAGCTTGTTTACGGTGTAATCGTAGAAGCAGTAGGGCCAGCCGAAATTGTCGCCCTGCTTGTCCACGCGATACAGCGGTTCGGCCGGCCTGGTGGCGTTCTCTTCCGCCGTGAATTTGTCGGGATACAGGGTGTCCAATTGATCGCGGCTGTTCATCACGATGTACAGAAACCCATCGTGCCACGCGATGGCCGGCATCTGGCGCATTCCGGTGGCGTACTTCACGCCGTCCGCCTGCGTCTGCCCCAACTTGCTGTCGCTGAACTTCCAGATTCCGCCGTGCTGCTCCAGAATCGGACAGGGGTCCTGGCCGGGCGATCCCTTCTGCCGATTCCGCGCCTGGCAGGCGTTCGATGGCGCGCCTACATTGACGTAGAAGGATCCCTTGCCGTCGAACACGATGCCCTTGTCGCCGTGCTCCCGCTCTCCTTCGAGCCCCGACGCCACCACTTCGGGAGCGCCGGGGGGCTTCAATTGGCCGGGCGTCATCTTGTAGCGTTCCACCGAGTTGGGGTGCGCCACCCACAGGTAATCGCCGCGCAGTTCGATTCCGGTGGCGCTGCCCGCTCCGAATTTTTCGACCACGTCGAAACGCCCGTCGCCCTTGGAGGAGTGCAGCGCGGCCACGCCGCCGTTCAGCAGCGCGACGTAGAGATCGCCATTGGCCGCTGCCGTGGCGTGGCGCGCTTCGCCCAGATCGTTGGCCACTACCAGGGCGCAAAATCCGGCGGGCAGGGTGAGACCGCCGTTATCGGGATCGCACGTAATGGTAGCGCCGGCGGCGTGCGTAGTGGAGTGGGTCGGGAACAGGAGCGCGGCCGCGGCCGCAAGCAGACAGAGTGTGAATTTCTTGATATCGATCATGATGGAGCCTACACGCGAGAGGTGTCTTTTATAGTTTATACGCTAGGATAGGGACGTGAGGCAAAACGTAACATTCGCGGCCCTGGCAGCGCTCGGTCTGGCGTCACTATTGGTACGGGCGCAAGGCCACGCATCCACCCGCGATGGCGTCTATTCCGACGGCCAGGCGGCACGCGGACAAGCCTCGTATAAGACCGCTTGCGCATCGTGTCATGGCGAGACGCTCGAAGGCTCGGGCGCGGCCACTCCGCCGCTAGTAGGGAAGGATTTCACCCAGAACTGGACCGGACAGACGGTCAGCGACCTGTTCGAACGGATCCAGACCTCTATGCCCGCCGACCATCCCGGCACGCTTTCCCGCGCCGCCAACGCCGACATCTTGGCGTATATTCTGAAGTCCAACAAACTGCCCGCGGGAAAGAACGACCTTCCCAGTGACGCGGACTCGCTCAAGCAGATCCAGTTCGAAACCGCTAAGGAATAGGGCCGCCGGGAGCGGTCACGCTTCGAAGTATCGCTTGGGAGTCTGTCCCAACTCGCGGCGGAACATGGCGATGAAGGCGCTGGCGCTGTTGTATCCCAGCTCCCCGGCGATGCCGCTGACATTCTCGCCCGCCGCCAACCGGCGCAGCGCTCGTAGCAGCGTCTGGCGGCGCTGCCATTGACCGAGGGTCATGCCGGTTTCGGCGCGAAACAGCCGCTCCATGGTGCGGCGGCTGGTGCCGCATTGCCGCAACAGCGTGGCGACGGGCGGGACGCCGCCGAAATCGCGATTGGCCAGCGCGGCGAATCGCACCGCGCGGCTGTCGCGCGGCGACGGCAATTGCAGCGGCACGGCGATCAACACCTTCAGCTCGTCCAGGATCACGCCGATGAGGCGTTTCTGCTCGGGGACCGTGGCGTCCAACGCCCCCACCTGCACGGTCCGCTGGATCAACTCCCGTAGCAGCGGCGTCACGTTGACCACCGAGCAGTCCCGCGGAAATAGCCGGTCGCCGTGCCTGCTCGGGCGGATATACAACATGCGCACGGCTACCACGCCGCTCATCTCCAGGCGGTAGTCGAACCCCGCGGGAATCCAGACGGCGCGGTGCGGCGGGACCACCCAGGCGCACTGCTCGGTCCGCACGGTCAGCACGCCCCTGGTGGCGCAGACCAGTTGGTGCCACATGCCGGCCGCCGGCGGCACCAGGTAGTGCGGCGAGACTTTCTGCCCGTTGCGGAACGTCACACCGAAACTGCGCACCCGGATGGAGGCATCGTCGGCCTGGCGAAAATTCGACATATATTGGCAAGATAGCGTAATTCGGGCAGCGGGTGTTACCGCTAGAATCCAGGAGAAAGGAATCGCCGCTATGTCCACTCCGGTCGCTCACTTCGCCATCAACGCGGATGACCTCCCGCGCGCCCGCCGCTTCTACGAAAACGTCTTCGGCTGGAAGTTTCAAGCCTGGGGACCGCCCGGCTTCTACATGATCGAGATGGGCGCCGCCAACCCCATGCCGCTCTTCCGCGGCTCGCTGCAGCAGCGCCGTGAGCTGGTGCCCGGCGTGCGCATGACGGGCTTCGAGTGCACCATTTCCGTGGGCGATATCCAGGCCACCGCGGCGGCCGTGGAAGCCAACGGCGGCGCCATCGTGATGCCGATCTGCACGCTCGCGGGCATCGGCCAATTGCTTTTCTTCCAGGATCCGGAAGGCAATTTCGCCGGCGCCATGCAATACGACACGCACGCGGAGTGAAGCATGAAGATCAAATCGCTGCTTCTGGGGACGCTGCTGGGCGGCCTCACCGCCCTGGTATGGAGCAACATTTCGTGGGAAGCCATCGGCTGGCATGAAAAGACCATGCTGCCGTTCCAGAACGACGAGGAAGTGGCGGCGGCGATCTCCTCCCACACCCTTCAGGACGGCACGTACCTCATGCCCTATGGGACCTCGCAGGCAACCGTGGATCGCATGCGCAAGGGCCCCATCGTGGTGGCCGCGGTGCGGCGAAGCGGCGTGGGCTCGGTGCCCCGGCTCTTCGCGGTGCAGGTGGCCATATTGTTCGCGGCGGCGTTTCTACTTACCTGGCTGCTGCTCCATACCAGCGGGCTGAGCTATGGGCGGCGGGTAATATTTCTGGCAGCGATAGGGCTCGCCGCCAGCGTGATTGTCGACCTGCCCAACTGGAACTGGTGGGGCTTTTCGGGCTGGTTCACCGCGGTGGACGTGGCCGACAACGTCCTCACATGGCTGCTGGCCGGGCTGGTGATCGCCAAGGTAGCGAAGTAGGGCAGGATGCCAACCCAATGCCACTTATCAGGCGGGGCTGAAGACCCGAGATCGCGGGCTTCAGCTTTCAATGCCGCATAGTTTTTCTCATTTTCTGGCATCTGCGTAAAATGGTGGGGCGGACGCCCGCGAAGTGCTGCCACAATGGGCAGCATGGCTTTGATCGTTTTCTTCCGCGGTATCAACGTTGGCGGGTACAGGGCTTTTCGTCCCAGCCTGCTGGCCAAAGAACTGGCCATCTACGATGCCGTGAACGTGGGTGCCGCGGGCACATTTGTCATTCGCAAACCCGGAGTGCGCGCCAAGTTCCTTGCCGAACTGCGCCGCAAGCTGCCCTTTGAAGCCACCATCGCTTACTGCGACGGCCGGGATCTGATTCGCCTGGCGATGGACAATCCGTTCGGATCCGAGCCGCCGCCCGCGGATGTGGTCCAATTTGTAAGCATCCTGTCGAAGGCTGGACGCCGCGGCGTTTCGTTTCCGATTGCGTTCCCCGAAGGTGGGGAGTGGCTGGTGCGAATCGTTGGCTCGAAGAATCGTCTGGTGTATGGAGTCTACCGCCGCCACATGAAAACCATTGGCTGTCTGGGCCAGATCGACAAGGTCTTTGGGGCGCCGGCGACCACCCGCGGTTGGAGCACAATACTCTCCGTGCTGCAGATTCTGAAATCCGGCGAGCTGGGCAAATAGATCGGTCCTCAAACATGCGGCGGCGGGTCACCGAGCGCCCTCGAAAGCGCGATCGCACCAGCGCGGATTGCGCGCTCATTGAAGGCGGCGAAACCGAGGACCAGTCCGTGGAGATCTGTTCGCTCGATGGCGAACCGGTCGAGCGGCCAGGCTTCGATGTCGAGCTTCCTGGCCAATGAGCAGGCGCGTTGCGATGTCATGCCGTTGAGCAGGTAAGCCGGTGTATTCAATCCGGCTTGAATCTCGGGCAACGTAAGGAGTCCCGCGAGGTGGCGCCTGGCTTCCGATTGAAGAGCGTCGAGGCGCGCACCGTAGAGT
>CAZARO010000491.1:0-4973 GCA_964487165.1 uncultured Solibacteraceae bacterium
CCGCTCACCAACCTGATTCCCGACTGGAACGAGATGGTGGCGCGCGGCCGATGGCACGAGGCCGTGCGCCAGTTGCATGCCACCAATAATTTCCCGGAATTCACCGGCCGCATCTGTCCCGCGCCGTGCGAAGCTTCCTGCGTGCTGGGAATCAACGCGCCGGCGGTGACCATCAAGCAGATCGAAAAGAGCATCATCGACCGGGCGTTCGCGGAGGGCTTTATCGCGCCCGAGCCTTCGGCCACCAAGACGGGCAAGCGCATCGCCGTCATCGGTTCCGGCCCCGCCGGCCTGGCCGCGGCCCAGCAACTGGCGCGCGCCGGCCATGAGGTCACGGTATTCGAAAAGGCCGACCGCATCGGCGGCCTGCTGCGGTACGGCATCCCCAATTTCAAGATGGAGAAGCACCTCATCGACCGGCGTCTGGAGCAGATGCGGGCCGAAGGCGTGCGCTTCCGCACCGGCGCGCATGTGGGCGTCAACGTGGCGGTGGAAGATCTGCGCCGCGAGCATCACGCCCTGCTGCTGGCCGGCGGCGCCGAGCATCCGCGCGACCTGCCGGTACCCGGCCGCGAACTCAACGGCATTCATTTCGCCATGGATTTTCTGCCCCAGCAGAACCGCCGCAACGAGGGTGACAAAGTGCCCGCCGAGCAGGCCATTCTGGCCACCGGCAAGCACGTGGTCATCATCGGCGGAGGCGATACCGGCGCGGATTGCCTGGGCACCTGCCACCGCCAGGGAGCGCTCTCGGTGACGCAGTTCGAACTGCTGCCCAAACCGCCCGACGAGCGCTCGCCCTTGACGCCGTGGCCGCTGTGGCCCATGCAATTGCGCATCGAAGGCGCGCATGAAGAAGGAGGCACGCGCGATTGGAGCGTCTCCACCGTGAAGTTCGCGGGCGACGAAGACGGCAACGTGAAGCGGCTCCACGCCGTGCGTGTGGATGGCAGGCTGCAGGCCGTTGCCGGCACGGAATTCACGGTGGACGCCGACCTGGTGCTGTTGGCCATGGGTTTCCTGGGCCCGGTCCGCGGCGGAATGATCGAGCAACTCGGCGTCAAGCTGGACCAGCGCGGCAACGTCGCCGCGGGAGACAACTATATGTCGTCGGTGCCCGGAGTGTTCGCCGCCGGCGATATGCGGCGCGGACAATCGCTGGTGGTGTGGGCGATTGCGGAAGGGCGCAAGGCGGCGCAGGCGATCGATAAGTATCTGACGGCGTAAGTGGCATCGTCTGCGGACCAGAGGAAACACGGAGTCTCATTCGACGAAGCTGCGAGCGTGTTCCTCGATCCTCTTCCGGCCACGAGCGATGATCCGGACCATTCGCTCAACGAGAGGCGTTTTGTGACATTCGGCATCTCGTCATTGGGGCGCCTGCTGGTGCTCGCACACACACATCTTGCGGCGCGGGCAGAGAGGAAGCTCTGTGAAGAGGGCTAAGACAGTTGCCGCGGGCGAAATCCGTCCCGAATACAAGCGCTCGGATTTCGGAGCGTTAGTCAGTGCACCGGAGGTTGCCGACCTCTTTCGGAACGCAGAGTCGGTCAACGCCACGTTGCGGTCCTTGGCGGAGATTGCCAGACGTACCGCCTCCAGACGAGGGCGATCGCGCTAAGTTGCAGGGAATAGCGAGTGATCGATATCGGGTCAGTTGATCTCGGGAATCGTTTCTTCGAAGGGGACTTCCCTGGGCGTTGACGACATTTCTACTGATAGGGCGTTTTCGGCCAAGTGGCTGAGTCCACCGTCCCAAAAAGGTTCTTTTTGCGACACACGACGAAAACGTGACATTTCGTTCTTGAGCATTGGCAGCGGCAGTTTGGCTGCTCCGCTCATCAGGCACAGCCTGAGTACGGATTGGCGACGGATCGCACAAAGAGTGAAAATAACTAACAAGATGAGGTCTGCGACGAAAATCACGTGCGCGACGCTGTTCTTGTTTTTGCCCCTCTGTGGGGTCGACCACCAGAAACTGAAATCAGCCAACGCTCGAAAACTGGCCGTGGCCGCCATGCCTGCAGATGACGTGAGGAGTTCCGATGTCACAATTGAGTTGGACAGAGAACAGAGTCAGTGCGCGATCTTCCACGCGTATCGGCTCAGCAGGGGTGGGCCACCGTTCCAGACCTTCACTATAGGATGGTGGTCCGTCGATCTTAGAACCGCGGAGGTATGGGACGAACTGAACTTGAAGCGCGTGACGAATCAACGGATCGAAGCAATTCAACGCAGGGTTCGAAGACGCTTCGTCGTCACGGCTGACGAGATTGCCGCTTCACTCTCAAACCCGTGCTACGGAAGATATGCAAAGTAGCTTTTGTTGGGGTTGAGGAGGCTGACGGCGTCGTCCCGCAATTCTCTCCCAACGCCAAACGTCATTTTCGCTTGCCCCATGTCGGACTTGTGCCACTGGCCGTTCGCAAACGGCCTACTGGGAGACCAGCCGATGCCGCCTTGTATGGAAGTTAGGCAGCCCGAATTCGCGGCCGTTTCAACGGTGATTCGCGACAGAAATCCCCACTGCCCTTGGATTTCGCCAACCTGCGTCAGTTATCCATCAACAATTCCGGGACATGACTCCGTTGCAGCCTGAGATGCGGGAGAATAAAAAGCAGGATCGCGGCATGGACAAGTCCACAATCATAGCCAAACTTCGCGAACACGCAAGCGAGCTGAAAGCCGCTGGCGTCGAGCATTTATTCCTGCACGGCTCCTACGCGCGGGGCACAGCTATCCTAGATACGTCGGACGTGGATGTCATAGCCGAGTTCGCTCCCGGACGGCGTTTATCGCTCCTGGATATGGTCGCCATCGAAAACCGCCTCACGGACATGCTGGGCGTCCGCGTGGATCTCTCCCCGGCAAAAAGCCTCAAGGAGCCAGTTGCCGCCAAGGCCTCGCGGGAGGCCGTTCTTGCCTTTTAGAGAACCCATACTTTCTCTGCGAGATATCCTCGATAGCATCGACATGATCTTCCAGTTCGTCCGCGGAATGGACTTCGAGGCGTTCCGCGAGGACCCGAAGACAATCGCCGCAGTCGAGCGCAAGCTCCTGCTTATCAGCGAAGCGGCGATTCGGCTCGGAGAAGATGCGGAGCGTCTGTGCCCCGGCCTGCCGTGGCACAATATCCGCGGCCTCGGCAACTGGCTCCGGCATCGCTATGACAGGGTGGATGTCGAAACGGTGTGGAACACAGTCGTCGACGATCTTCCCCCGCTGCAATCCGCAGTCTCTCGCGCGCTGACGCGGCCTCCAGCGACCCCAACGGGCTAGCACCAGGCTGAAATACCTGCGCAGCAACTATGCCAGCCGTATACCCAGGCCGGAACTGATTCCAAGGATACGTGATACCCCCTCGCGGTCAATCTACAGAGGTGCCATCCTCTGCCGATCCCCCGCCGCCACCGTCACATGGAGCAAAAAGCAATGTGCGGCACACACGCTGTGCCGCCCGCCTGCTTGCATTTATCGATCGCGTTTCGCAGCGCCTCCCGCTGGTCCGCGGACGTTGCAAATCCTGTGAAATTCCGGTCTGCCGCCAGCGCCCCGCATTGCTTGTTGAAAGCCGTCTGCAGAACGCACGCCTTGCCGCGTTTGGAACAAGCGTCCATGGCTTCTTTCTCGGCGCTGGCCCGGTCGGCCTTGCCCTGCGACCATCCGGCGCCCATGTCCTTGCTGCTATAGGCAATGGCGCCCCAAGCCACGCTCTTTGGCGGCGGGGGCGCGCTCGGCGGTGCCGTACTGGCCCCGGCCACCGAGCAAACCGCCGCCTCCACCGCGCACTTTTTCCCGCCGGCGTGGCTACACTCCGCCAACGCCCGCTGCTGGGCGTTCGCTTTCGTGTCTGAAGTTCCCCAGGTAACAGTCTCGCCGTCCGCGGCGATGGCGCCGCAGGAGTGGTTGAAGCTGGCCTCAACCAGACATTTGGCGCCGCCTTGTTTGGCGCATTGTTGCAACGCGACCCTCTCGGCGGTGGCCTTGTCGTCCTGCTCGTATGACCAGCCGGAGACCTGCTCCTTCCTGCTATATGCGATGGCTCCCCAGGCGTTGTTGGCCTTGCCCTGGCACTGGATTCGGCAAAGCTGAGGCATATTGTTGCAGGATGCTGGATCGCTGACCGACCGGCCGCTCCAGCAGCCGGAACGCTGCATGCAATCCAAAAAGCAATCGGCGCCGGCCGCGGGCGAAAGGAACACCGGCCGAATCAGAGAGCTTACCGAAATGATGATCAGGACTCTGCTCCGCTGTTTCATGAAACACCTGTGAACCGCGCCGATTGAAACATTTTACACCAAAGCCGCGCCCGGCCCGTCCGTGAGTTTTCCCCCCTTGACAATCTGGGGGAAGCCGAGGCATACTTCCCATAGATCGTCATAGGGGAAGCCCGTCATAGGGGAAGCCCGTCATAGGGGAAGCCCGTCACAGGGGAAGGCCCGTAATGGGAAAAGCCGCACAACCAGCACTCTTACAAGGCACGCTCGACCTGCTCATCCTGCACGCCCTCCAGCGGGGCGCCATGCATGGCTACGCCATCGCGCAGACCATCCACCTCCTCTCCGACGAAGTCCTGAAAGTAGAGGAAGGCTCTCTCTATCCGGCGCTCTGGCGCCTGGAGCTGGATGGCGCCATCGCCGCGAAATCCGGTCTTTCGGAGAATAACCGCAAGGCAAAGTTCTACCACATCACCAAACGCGGCGAGAAACTGGTGGCCGAGCAGGAGGCCACCTGGGTCCGCCTCTCGGCCGCCGTGTCACGCGTTCTTGCGGGGTAAAAGACCATGCGCCGACTCTTTCGCAAGCTCCTTCACCGCGGCACCATGCACCAGGAGATGGAGGCCGAACTCGCCTTCCATCGCGAGATGGCGGCCGGCCACGGCAATTCCATCCCTCTCGGCAACACCGCAGTCATCGCCGAGCACGGCTACGACCTGTGGCGCTTCACCTTCCTCGAAAATCTCTGGCGCGACC
>CAZARO010000492.1:0-4972 GCA_964487165.1 uncultured Solibacteraceae bacterium
CATTGTGGCCGCGGACCCGGCGGTGGACACTGTCAATGGCTTTACCGGCGGCGGCGGAGGTGGAGGCGGCGGCGCGTCCACTTTGAATCAGGGCCGCATGTTCATATCCCTCAAGCCACTGGCGGAACGTAAGATCACGGTGGACTACATCATGCAGCGCCTGCGCCCGAAGCTAGCCAAGATTCCCGGCGCCACGCTCTACCTGCAGGCGTCGCAAGACGTGCGCGTAGGCGGACGCAACAGCGCCGCGCTGTACCAATTCACCATGCGGGGCGACAACATCCAGGACCTGACTACCTACGCTCCGCAGATGTTCGAACAGTTGCAGCGCATCCCCATCATCGTCGACGTCAACACCGACCAGCAGAACCGCGGCCTGCAATCCATGGTGGTCTACGACCGCGAGACCGCGTCGCGATTCGGGATCTCTTCGCAGTTGCTCGACAACACTCTTTACGACGCCTACGGCCAGCGCCAGGTGTCGACTATGTACAAATCGCTCAACCAGTATCACGTGGTGATGGAGGTAGCACCGCAATACTGGCAGAATCCCCTGGGGCTGCGCGACGTGTATGTCCATTCGCCCAAGGGACAGCAGGTTCCCCTGAATGCCATAGCCCACTACGGCCCCGCCATCGCCCCTCTTTCGGTGAATCACCAGGGCCTGTTCCCGTGCGTCACCATTTCGTTCAACCTGCAGCCCGGCGTGGCGCTGGGCGACGCGGAGCTCGCGATAAACGAGGCCGCCCACAAGATCGGGCTCCCTAACACCATCCAGACCGGGTACAGCGGCACCGCGGCGGCATTTACGGATTCTCTGAGCTCCGAGCCGGTTCTCATCGTGGCTGCGTTGACGGCGGTCTACCTGATGCTCGGCATCCTGTACGAAAGCTACATTCATCCGGTGACTATTCTTTCCACTCTTCCCTCGGCCGGAGTGGGGGCGTTCCTGGCGCTCATCCTCACCAAGACCGACCTCAGCATCATCTCCATGATCGGCATCATTCTGCTCATCGGCCTGGTGAAGAAGAACGGTATCCTGATTGTCGATTTCGCCATCGCGGCGGAGCGCATCGAGCACAAGAGCCCGCGCGATGCCATTTTCGAGGCCAGCCTGCTGCGCTTCCGCCCGATTCTGATGACCACCTTCGCCGCCATTCTGGGCGCTTTGCCGTTGGCGCTGGGGACCGGCACAGGCTCGGAGTTACGGCGTCCCCTGGGCATCACGATTATCGGCGGGCTATTGATGAGCCAGGCGCTCACCTTGTTCACTACCCCAGTGGTCTACCTGTACTTCGACCGCCTGCAGCACTGGTGGGAACGGGTGCGCGGAGTCCATCCAGCCGAGCCGCTCGAGCCGGTCGGATCCGAAGGATAAACATGCTCCCGCTCTTTTCCAAGAACGTTCGCGTACTCATAGGGGCTGTGGCCGCCGCTCTGGCGTTGGCCGGTTCCGGCTGCATGAAGGGCCCCAATTACCAGCGGCCCGTGGCTGCCGTTCCGCAGAACTATAAAGAAGCGCCGCCGGCGGGATGGAAAGAGGCGCAGCCCAACGACGGAGTCCTGCGCGGCAAGTGGTGGGAGATTTTTGGCGACCGGGCGCTCAATGCGCTGGAAGAGCAGGTAAACATTTCCAACCAGAATGTACTGCAGGCCGAAGCGCAGTACCGCCAGGCCGTCGCCGCCGTGCGCATCGCGCGCACCGCGCTGTTCCCGACGGTTACCGGCTCGCCTTCGGCGACCGGACAACAGACCTCGTCGCGCGTCGCCACAGGTGGGGGCCAGCGCATCACGACGGGCATTTACGACATCCCGGTCAGCGCTTCCTATACCGCCGACGTGTGGGGAGCGGTCCATCGCTCGGTCACCGCCAGCGCCAACACCGCGCAATCCCTCGACGCCATGCTCGAAAATGCGCGCCTGCTCTATCAGTCCGAGCTCGCGCAGGACTATTTCACGCTGCACGGCCTTGATGGCGACCACGACTTGTTGCAGCAGACGGTGCAATCGTACCAGGAGTATCTGACCCTGACGCGCGCCCGCTTCACCGGCGGCGTGGCTTCCGACGCCGACGTATCGGAAGCCGAAACCCAGCTCTACACCACGCAGGCGCAACTGGTGGACGTGGACGTGCAGCGCACGCAGACGGAACACGCCATCGCCGTGTTGATCGGCAAGGCGCCCACGGAATTGGAAATCCCGCACGCCACTATCGCGATCGATCCGCCGGTGGTTCCGGTGGGTATGCCTTCGACTCTGCTGGAGCGCCGTCCCGACATCGCCGACGCCGAGCGCCAGGCGGCCGCCGCCAACGAACAGATCGGCATCGCCCAGGCGGCATTTTTCCCCACCCTGACCATGGCGGCGACGGCCGGCGTCGAGTCCAGCAACGTCTTGAACCTGATCACCTGGCCGGCCCGTTTCTGGACCATCGGACCGCAACTGGCGCAGATCCTGTTCGACGCGGGGAAACGCACCGCGCAAGTGGCGCAGGCCCAGGCCGGCTACGACGCCACCGCGGCCGCGTATCGCCAGAGCGTCCTCACGGCGTTCCAACAGGTGGAAGATAATCTGAGCGCTCTGCGCGTGCTGGAGCAGGAGGCCGCGGTAACGGAACAGGCGGTGAAATCGGCGGTCCGCTCGGTGGATGTGACCACGGCGCAGTACAAAGGCGGGACCGTCAACTACCTCAACGTAATTACCGTGCAGACCATCGCGCTGGCGGACCAGAAATCCGCCGTCGATCTGAAGACCCGCCGGATGACTGCCAGCGTGCTGCTGATCCAGGCCCTGGGCGGGGGATGGGACGCTACCAAGCTACCCTCTACGCAGGATGTGGGGGACACACCGGTGCGGATTCTTCCTCACCGATAGCTTCGCCGCCTGGTCGCGATTTGTCAGGAGTGGCTGCGCTTCGGCGGTCGAGGCCCAGCGGGTTACCAACCTTCAAGACCGCGCGTTTTTCCAGTCGTGGAATTCGGTGGGGCGGACCCCCAGGTCCGCGCGGGACGCCCTCGTCCCGCTCCTGCCCAGAGAATCAGGCGTTTGCCACCATCGAAAAGCCGGCCAGGGGGCCGGCTGCGGACCTGGGGGTCCGCCCCACCAAAAAACGAGCGGCATTGGGTTGCCAACCTGCCCCACTAATGCCCGTATCGCTTTTCGCCCGCCTCAATGCGCACCGCCAGGCGATTCTCCGGCGGCGGCAGCGGGCAGGTGGCGTACGGTGTGAAGGCGCAGGGCGGATTGTAAGCCTTGTTGAAGTCCAGAATGACGTGCCCGTCTTTCGGCATGCCGGAATACAAGAAGCGGCCGGCGGGGTAAGTCTCCTTGCCGGCGGTTTCGTCCTTGAAGATGTAGAAGAGTTCCTTCGCGCCGGGCTCTTCGAGTATGGGGTGCAGGTTGAACTCGCGCCCGTGCAGTTGGAAGACGGCATATCCGGGGCACTCGCTGTCTTCGGTCTGGCCAATAACATTGAGGATCGGGATCTTGCGCGGTTCCGCCACCCAACGGGCAGTGATGCGGTAGGATTCGTCGGCCGGGAACGATGCGATGCCTTTGAATTCGCGGCGCGCCTGACTCTCGGGATCTTTCTCGCGGATGCCGAACTTGCCGCCGCGTTCGATCGCCAGCAGGCGCACGCGGCCCACCTTTATAACGTCATCGGAATCGGGCTTCACCGCGCGCGTGGCGCCGTCTATCGTGACCGACACTTTGCCCTTGTCCAAATGGAAGACGCCGGCATGCGCGGGGCCGTCGGCGAGCACGATTTCGCCGCCCGCGTCCGTGCCGAACGGGCTCGCGCCTTCGTGCAGCCAGAACAAGCCGGCGAGCGATAGCCAGCCGTCCTCGGCCTTCAAATTGGCCTCGCGGCCAGCGTGCCAAGCCGCGATCTCGGACTGGTAGGTGGAGGCGGCGAACATCGCGGCTGCCGCCAGAAGTGCCAGGAGGATTCGTGTCATGATGCGCCTTCTCCCGATTCCGGTTCCGCCCCGGGGTTCAACTGATCGAGCTTTGCCTGATCGAGCATGGCCTGATCGAGCATGGCAGCGAACTCGCCCGACTTGCGGTCCACGCGCTGTTTCAGGCTGGCGAGATCCTGCTCCAGCAGGCGGAGTTTGTCGGCCAGGTGCAGGCAGGCCAGCACAGCGATGTGCGTGGAATCGGCGTTGGGCGCGCGTGAGGCGATGGACAGCATCAATTCGTTGACACTGTTCGCCAGGGCTTCCACCTCGCGTGGATCGTCGGCCGTGCGCAGTACGTAGGGACGGCTCAGAATGGTTACGCGAACGGGTTGTTTGTCGGCGACGCCTTCCATCCGAAAACCTCGCGAAGAGCCAGCGCGGCTAACTGCCGCTCAGCTGATCGATCTGCCCCAGCAGTTTTTCGATGCGGGAACGGACCTGTTTGCGCTCGGCCTGCAGGGTCTTGACTTCCTGCGCCAGGGCATCAGCCTCGGCCCGGGCATCGGCGGCCGCCTTGAGAGCCGCTTCCTTCTCCTGGCGCAACTGGGTGACCCATTGGACCGCCCGCTGGATCCGCTCTTCCAGGCTGCTGAGAGAATCGGCTTCTTCGAATTCGAGGGGGCTCATGGTCCGCTCTTACGCCTTCGCCAGAGCCGCTTTCGAGGTGGCTACCAGCTGTTGGAACGCGGCATCGTCTTTGAGCGCGATCTCCGCGAGCACCTTGCGGTTGAGATCCATTTTGGCGGCCTTCAGGCCGTGCAGGAACTGGCTGTAGGATACGCCGGCGGCGCGGCAGGAGGCGTTGATGCGCACGATCCACAACGCGCGGTAGTCGCGCTTCTTGTTCTTGCGGCCGACGTAGGCAAATTTCAGCCCGCGTTCCACGGCCTCTTGGGCGGCACGGTTGAGCTTACTCTTGGTGAGAAAATAGCCGGATGCCAGACTCAGCGTTTTCTTGCGAGTGGCGCGGCGGTGGGGTCCTCTTTTAACTCTAGGCACGTTTCATCTCC
>CAZARO010000493.1:0-4959 GCA_964487165.1 uncultured Solibacteraceae bacterium
CGCGCGCCAGCACTTGCGCTCCGGCCTGCGACGCCAGCGTCTGGCTGGTGGCCACGATGCCGCGATCGGTGATGACCATGGATCGCGCTTGCGATCGATCTTGCGCGTAGGCGGCGGTGTAGATCATGAGAAACGTGAGCAGAATCGAGAATCGCATGAGTTCTCGATCATACCAATGTTTTCGGTTCCATTACGTCTGGCGATAGTAGTAGATCAGGTCCACGGGCGGAGGCGCGTGACCCAGGCTGCGCAGAAAACCGGAGACCTGGCCGCGATGGTGTGTGCCGTGGTTGACCACGTGGAGCACCAACTGCCACAGCGGCTGTTGCCACGGGCGGCCCTTCAGATCGTGATAGGCGAGAGGCGCCAGCGCCTGTTCGTCGGTGAGGTCCGCGGCCCAGGTTTTCCAGCGCTCCAGCACCGCCGGCCAGCCGGTCTGGATGGCGGCGAGGTCGCGGTCGGCGTCGGTCACGAAACTGGCGGGCGGTCCGCCGCTCAGGCGCGCGAGCCACACGCGGTCAGCGCCGAAGAGGTGCGCCAGCGTTCCCAGGACGCTGCCGTCGGCGGTCCCAAAATCGCGCGTCAGCTCTTCGGGAGTAAGTTGGGCCGCGGCGTTCAGAAGACGCAGGCTGGCCCAGCAGGTGTAATCGATATGCGTGCGTATGGCGGCGGCTGAAACGGACATATAGAGAATTATGGCGTATATTGGATGGCACGAGAGGAGCCTCAATGGTCAATAAAGCCACCGATGTCGCGACTTACCTGAAAGAGCTACCCCCCGACCGGCGCGCGGCCATCGAAAAATTGCGCAGTCTTTGCCGGCAGCAGTTGGAAGGCTATGAGGAGTGCATGGAGTACGGCATGCCGTGCTATAAGCGCAACGGCACGATGGAAGTGTCGTTCGCCAGCCAGAAACAGTACATCGCCCTCTACGTGATGAAGAAAGACGTGGTGGACGAGTTCCGTGGGGCGCTTGCGGGGGCGAGTATCGGGAAGGGCTGCATTCGTTTCAAAAAGCCGGAGCAGATTGACTTCGCGGTGGTCCAACAACTGCTGCGCCGAACGAGCGAGTCCACATCGCAGCCCTGTTGATCATGCGCACCGTACCATTCGCGGCCCTGCTGTTGCTGACGGCATGCGGGCATGCGCCGCTGCCTTTGGCCGATCCGGACCTGGCGGCCGAAATCGGGAGCATCCGGGCCATCGATAACCACGCCCACCCGGTGCGCGTGACCGCGGCCGGGGAGCAGCCCGATCGCGATTTCGACGCACTTCCGGTGGATAACATGGAGCCGCAATCCGACCCCGTGGGCCTGCGTCCGGGCGCGCCCGGAATGCTGGATGCCTGGCGTACACTCTACGGGTTCCCGGGCACGGATCTAAGCGCGGAGCATCTCAAAGACGCGCAGGCGCGCAAGCAGCGCGTCCAACAGGAGAAGGGAAATCAATATCCCGCCTGGGTGCTGGACCAGATGGGGACGGCCGTGATGCTGGCCAACCGCGTCACCATGGGCGCCGGCATTCAGCCGCCGCGTTTCCAATGGGTGCCTTATGCCGACGCGCTGCTCTTCCCGCTCGACAACACAAAACTGGCGCAGGAGAACTCCGACCGCAAATCTTTCTTCGCCCTGGAAGACGTTTTGCGGCGGCGCTACCTGGATGGCGTGGGCTTGAAAGCGGTCCCGCCCACGCTGGCGGAATATCTGGCGCGGGTGGTGACTTCGACTCTCGAGCGGCAACGCGCCGGCGGCGCTCTGGCCGAGAAATTCGAAGCGGCGTACCTGCGCCCGCTCGCGTTCGACAAGGTGGAGCGCGCCGCGGCCGACCGTATTTACGCGCAGTTCGCCGGCAAGGGCGCTCCCGCTGAGGCCGAATATAAGCCGCTACAGGATTTTCTGTTCCGCTACATCGCGGCGGAGTGCGGCCGGCTCGGCATGGCGGTGCATGTCCACACCATGGCCGGTGCGGGCGGGTATTTCCACGTGGCGGAAGCCAATCCGCTGATGCTGGAATCGGTGTTGAACGCGCCCGAGCTGCGGCAGACGAAATTCGTGATGCTCCACGGCGGCTGGCCTTTCACGCGCGAGATCGCGGCGCTGCTGACCAAGCCCAACGCGTTCCTGGACTACTCCGCGCAGGGCCTGCTGGTGAGCCCTGTCACCATGGCCGGCACGCTGCGCGAATGGCTGCAGATCGTGCCCGAAAAGGTGATGTTCGGAAGCGATGCGTATCCTTATAGTCCGGAGATGGGCTGGGAAGAGTCCGGGTGGATGGCCGCAAGCAAGGGGCGGCTGGCGCTCGCCATCGCGCTCACGGGCATGCAGCGCGACGGCGAAATTACGCGCGCGCGAGCGTCGGAGCTGGCGCGCATGGTGCTGCGCGATAACGCGCGGGCGTTATACGGACTCGCGGACGTGCCGTAGCGAGGTGTGGGGCAGATTGGCAATCTGCAGCCGATTGGCAATCGGCTTGCTGAGGAGTGCAAACGGCACAACGACATGCGTCCGTCGGCTCAATAGAGGCAACGGAGGGCCGAGTGCCACTCGGCCGCAGGATGCCATCCTGCCCCACTAGTAGAGCGCAGCATCACTGTATTGCCCGAGTCTCCATAAATGCAGCCCGCGTTTCACTTCGAGCCGTTCTTCATCTTGCGTGCGATCAGGAACGACAGCTCCAGAGTCTGATCGTAATTCAGCCGCGGATCCACTTCCGACTCGTACGCCCGCGCCAGGTCCTCTTCACTCGGCCCGTGCGACCCTCCCACGCACTCCGTGACATTCTCTCCCGTGACTTCGATGTGAACACCGCCCAGCGTCTGCCCCATGGCGGTATGGATGTCGAATGCCTGCTCCACCTCGCCGTAGATGTCCTCGAAGTTGCGCGTCTTCACTCCGCTGGCGGTGGCGTGCGTGTTGCCATGCATGGGGTCGCAGATCCACACCACCTGTCCGCCCTCGGCACGCACCGCTTCCACCAGCGGCGGGAGCGCGTCCGCAATTCGCCGCGCGCCAAAGCGATGGATCAGCGTCAGCCGCCCCGGCTCGCGCCGCGGGTCGAGCGTTTCCAGCCAGCGCGCCACATGCTCACGCCCGCACTCCTGCCCCACCTTGATGCCGATGGGATTCTCAATGCCGCGCAAATACTCCACGTGCGCGTCTTGCGGATGGTTGGTGCGCAGCCCCACCCACGGAAAATGCGTGGTGAGATTGAAGTAGCCGGGACGGCGCGGCACCCGGCGCGTCTGCGCCGATTCGTAGCCCAGATGCAGGGCCTCATGCGCGGTGAAAAAATCGATCAGGTCGGTATCGCCGGCCCGCACCCCGAGGACATTCTCCATGAATCGCAGCGCGTCGGTAATGGTCTGCGCCATGCGATGGTATTCATCAGCCAACGGCGAGTGCTGAACCCAATCCAGGTCGAAGTATTCGGGGTGGTGCAGGTCGGCAAACCCGCCCTTTACCAGCGCGCGAATGAAATTCAGGGTCATGGACGCGCGCTCATACCCGCGCAGCAGAAGCTGCGGGTCAGGCGTGCGCGCTTCCGGGGCGAACTCCGGCCGATTGATGTTGTCGCCGCGGAAGCTGGGCAGCGATACGCCGTCGCGCGTCTCTTCGTTGGCGGATCGCGGTTTGGCGTACTGGCCGGCGAATCGCCCGATGCGGATCACCGGCTTCTTCGCGCCCACCACCAGCACCAGGCTCGCCTGCAGCAGCACCTTGAGCATGTTGGTGATGCGATTGGGCGTGCAACTGGCGAACCGCTCGGCGCAATCGCCGGCCTGCAACACGAAGCGCTTGCCCACCGCGGCATCGGCCAACTGCTCCCGCAACCGCAGAATCTCCCAACTGGTTACCAGCGGTGGAAGGGTTCGCAATTCCGCCAACACCGCGTCCAGCGCGGCCGGGTCAGGGTATTCGGGCTGCTGCAGAATACGCCGCTGACGCCAGGATTCCGGCGTCCAGACGGGCGCTTCCGCACTGCTTTGCGTGGGCATGAACTCTCACGTTAGCACACGCGCCGTCCCGCCCATTACCGGGCTAAAGCGCGTAGAATAGAGGCCGATGACTTCCCGACGCGAGTTCGTGCAAGCCGCCGCGTTGGCGGCCCTTTCCGCTTCCGCCCGTGCCGCCCGGCTCCATACCATCGGCGCGCAGCTTTATACCGTTCGCGAAATCCTGCCGCAGAAACCGGCCGAGGTATTGAACGCCATCCGCGCCATAGGGTACCAGGAGATCGAAGCCTCGTGGGCGGATTATGAAAAGATTCGGCCCATGGTGGAGGCCAGCGGCCTGAAGGCCCCCAGCATGCACATCGACAACACGCTGATGGGCAAGGGCGCCGATGAAATGAGCCGCGTGGCGGACCAGATCAAGAGCTGGGGCTTTCAATATGCCGTGTATCCTTATATGCCGCAGGAGGAGCGCGGCGGCGCCGATGCCATCAAAGCTTTTGCGGAGAAGTTGAACCGCTTCGGCGAGAAAGCTCGCGCCGCCGGCATTCAGTTTGCGTATCACAACCACGCCTTCGAATCCGCCCCCTCGGGCAATCAGACGCTCTTCCAGATCCTGATCGACAGCACCGACAAGAAGCTGGTGAACTTCGAGCTGGATTGCTTCTGGCTGAGCGTGGGGGGCAACGATCCCGCGGCGTTCATCCGCAAGCTGAGCGGGCGCGTGCCCCTGCTGCATTTGAAGGACAAGGCGCAGGGCACTGAGCAGCGCTTCAACGAATCGGTGCCGGCGGCTGCTTTTCAAGCGGTCGGCAGCGGCGTGCTGGATTGGCCCGGCATTCTGCGCGCGGCGTCGGCCGCTGGGGTGCAACACTATTTCGTCGAGCAGGACCGCACCCCCGGCGATCCGCTCGATAGCATGCGCCAGAGCTACAACTACCTGTCGAAGCTGGATTACTAAGTACACCGTTCCAGAAATACGGTCTCGTATTTCGGCGGACCGCTTCCTC
>CAZARO010000494.1:0-4959 GCA_964487165.1 uncultured Solibacteraceae bacterium
GAAGGGCGCGGCCCCGTGCTGCTGGACACCATCACCTACCGCATCAGCGGACACTCGCCCTCGGACGCCTCCAGCTATCGCTCCAAAGAGGAGATCCAGCACTGGCAGGCGGCGGATTCCATCAACGCGTTCCGCGGCAAATTGCTCGCCAACGGGACGGCCACCGAAGACGCACTCGACGCCGACCGCCACTCCATCGAAGAGACCATCTTCGAGATGTTCCAACTCGCTATCGACCTGGAGATAAGCCCGCGCGTCGGCCCGGGATCGGAACTGGTCGGCGCGGTGATGTTCTCCAACCGGCACATCGAAAAGTTTGACGATCGCGCGCCGGAGTTCCTCCAGGACCTGTCATCCAATCCGCGCGTGGAGCAGATCAAGGGCAAGGTGCGGACGGCCACGCTGGATGGCAAGGCGGTGCCGAAGATGAAGCTGTACAACGTGCGCGACGGCCTGTTCGAAGCCATGCTGCACCGCTTTTCCATCGACCCCACGATGGTCGCGTTCGGCGAAGAAAACCGCGACTGGGGCGGCGCTTTCGCAGTCTATCGCGGCCTGACCGAGGCGCTGCCGTACCACCGGCTCTTCAACTCGCCCATTTCCGAAGCCGCGATTGTGGGCGCGGCGGTGGGCTACGCGCTGGAAGGCGGACGGGTTGTGGCGGAGCTGATGTATGCCGATTTCATGGGCCGCGCCGGGGATGAGATCTTCAACCAGCTTTCCAAATGGCAGGCCATGTCCGCCGGACAACTGCCCATGCCCGTGGTGTTGCGCATTTCCGTGGGGGCCAAGTACGGCGCGCAACACTCGCAGGATTGGACCGCCCTGGCGCAGCACATCCCGGGGCTGAAGGTGGTGTATCCCGTGACGCCATACGACGCCAAGGGAATGCTGAACACGGCGCTCGCCGGCGCGGACCCGGTGGTCTTCTTCGAAAGCCAGAAGGTTTACGACTACGGCGAGATGTTCGTCGAAGAAGGCGTGCCCGAGGGCTATTACGAAATCCCGCTGGGCGAACCCTCGGTGAAGCGCGCCGGCAAGGACCTCACGATTCTCACCTTCGGGCCGGCCTTATATACCGCCGTGGCCGCGGCCGGCGAGCTGGCGGCGAAGTTCGGGATTTCGGCCGAGATCGTCGATCTCCGATCGGCCAATCCGCTGAATTACGAACCGCTGGCCGCATCCGTCCGCAAGACCGGCAAGGTGCTGCTGGTGTGCGACGCGGTGGAGCGCGGCTGCGTGATGCAGACCGTCGCGTCGAATCTGACGCAACTCTGCTTCGACGATCTCGACGGCCCGCCGGTAGTGGTTGGCTCGCGCAATTGGATTACTCCGGCAGCCGAACTGGAAGCTCTCTTCTTCCCGCAGGTGGCCTGGCTGCTGGACGCCATCCACGAGCGGATACTGCCGCTCAAAGGCTATCGTCCGCAGACCAATCAGACTCTGGGGGAATTACAACGGCGCGCTCGCTTGGGCGTGTGAGGGCACTGCCGGTCAACTCGCCTTCCACAGCACGTCCTCGACGGCCTCCGGATGCTTGGCAATCACCGCCAGAAGCACGCGCGTGGGGGCGTCCGGGCGCGACCGTCCCTGCTCCCAATTGCGGAGGGTGGCCGAGGGGAAACCGAACTTGGCCGCGAACAGGACCCTAGCTCGAACCTGTGAGTCCTAACTACTTTCTGGCGCAAAATTACCGTCGATTGCCGAAGACCGCTTGCTGACGCGCGCGGCTCTGTAACACCTCGCTGATTCAGCGAAACTTCTTAGTGAGCCGCGACCGAAATGAAAGGGAGTGGTCATCGACGACCGGAAACTGAATTTTGCGCCGGAACGTAACTACTCTGTATACACATCTGCCGGGTCCGTCAGAACCGCTCGCCTGAACATGGAGACGTATCTGTAGATCGCAGCCTTCTCTTCACTGGCTTGCGTTTGCAAGTCATCCAGTTTCGGCCCAAAACAGCCCGCTACCTCTTCGGCGTCCGTCAATCTCGTAAGCTCTCTGGAGTGAATCACGAGCGCATCAATCATCTTACGGTCGTATTCCCGTAGGACAAGGTGTTGTTCCCTGATGGCTTGCAAGCGACTCACGAAATCTCTTTCTTGACTCGTCATATCAGCCGCCAGAACCGCACAGGACTGCGTGGTCTGCGGTGTAGGTTGCTTGGAACAACCAGCCATGAGAATAGCTATGTACAGGACAACCACAACAGTTAGTGCGCTCGTGTTCTTGTTCATCGATAATGTTCTCGGCCATCCCCGGCCCGTCCCCAAAGATAGATATTTACCTTATCAGATGAACGAGTACGGCCAACGTATTTTCAGTCCGGTTATCAGGTGTTTCCCCGGCCTTGCGTCCGGTGTGACCGATGCGTCTATTGTTTTCGACCGCGGCGCATGCAGTTTGCATGTTTTTCAAAGCCCTGGCCGGTGTGGCAGGTCAATTGTCAATCGAGGTAAGCCGAGCCAGTCTGCCCGAAAGGACTACAATGAAGGCGAAGACGGGATCGGGGACTCTAATGGAAACAGACTGCGGCATGGAACATCTCGACGCCGGTGACAAGTGTGGGCGATGCGGCTGCGCTCGACGGGATCATGTACCCGTTTGTTCATCGCATCCAAAGTGCAAGCACTTCAGCGACCCGAGACGTAAAAAGATCAAGAAGAAGTGACAACGACCGGACGTTGCCGCCGAGTGCCCAGTTCTCATCGTTCCAAACGGGCGCGGCGTCAAGAATGTCCGCGGATCGACAATTTGCTCTGCCCACGGCGTTATTTAAGAAAACGATCTGGGATCTGGCAATCGAGAATGGTCCAGGCCGACGATGTTACCCGCACTCAGAATTATTCCTTTTTGCCGATCGTCTAAGTCATCCCAGGCAAGGTGCGCCATCGGTACATTTCCAAGGTGAAACATGAGGACTCTCTCTCGGCCCGTCAGGTTGGTCCAAAGAGTAGAAATGATCGTCGCTTCGATTGCCATTCCTAACTCTACCACATGGCGTAATACCAAGAGCGGAGTGATTGCACATGAAAGGAAATGGCCGTCTTGGCGGATCGAGTTATTTCAATCTTCGTTTTCTTCGTCCTCGTTTTTGGGAATTTTGGCTGCGTATGCGTCGTTGTAACCGTCCCGTTCAACTTCATCGCTTTCTGTATCGGGCCCGGCATCGTTATATACCGCCCTGGCTTTGCCAACGGGGTACACGATGTAGTCTGCATCCAGGCTATCCCACTGAAGGGGAACTGCGGTTTTCTTGACGATGTCCTGAAGTGTTGGACCAATCTGTTGATTCGAGCGGACGGCGGGGCCTTGCCAAAAGAAGCGGCCACGATAAGGCGTCGTGACGATTCCGGCAATCTGCATATCCTCAACGAATTTCTCGTAGACGGTCATATCTGAATTGTATCTCTGATCCGCTTCGTTATTTGACTACGAGAAGGAAAGGGGACTCGATAAGAGTGTCATGCGGCCTCAACCCTGCCCTTTGTGGAACACGTACAGGAATACGGTCATACTCAGGCTTGCCAGCAAATGAATCACTGATGTCAAAACTACTACCGCGGCAGTCGCGCCAGCCAGAAGAGCCGATATGTCACGGATAAAGCCCACTGCCAGTAGAACAGTTAGCAGAGCCATGCCGAAAAATGCAAAGAGCGCCGCACTCTTGAGAGTCATGTTACAGATTATACGCCTGTCAGAGTTCCGGGCAGAAAGCGTTGGAGGGCCGGATGAGCAATTTTGAACAGACGCCAAGATGGTGACCTGATATTGTGATCCTGCAAAACCAACACAGCACCAGCGAACGGAGCGGGCTAGAGCAAACCGGTCAGGTCGTGTACCGTCGCTTCGGGGCGAGGAAAGTGATTTTGCCTGACCCCACATGGGCGTGATGTCCCTACTCCACACGGACGTTGCCCCGCTGTGGGGCCAGTCCCAAAAGGCAATCCGATGCCACTTTGGCCGAAGTTGTATATGGTGAGCCGGGCGGGATTCGAACCTTGCCGCCAACTCAGCGCACGTAAGTTATTTTCGGGATTACCGTGACGTATTCTGATCCCCGCTGCTGGAGCGAGTGGTTTGTCGAAATATCCAGGCGACCAGCGGACGCCGAGCGGAGGTGGATAAAAATTACTCGCGGAACAGCAGCGGTGCGTATTTCGAAAGGTACACGAGAACCGCGCAATGGCCGGGCTCTCGATGGGTGGCATGCAGACAATTACGAGCCGGCTGAACAACTTCGATAAGTTCGCCTACCTGGGCAGATTCAGTGGAAGCTGCGGCGGCCGGGGGGCGGTACGTTCGATCCGAAGACGACCTGTAGCGGTGCGTTCGCCGATCCGGCGGCCTTCAACAAGAAGGTCAAGGTCATGTTCCTCGGAATCGGGTCCGTCGAAGGGCAAGGAGCCAAGCAATTCAGCGACGCTCTGACGGCGGCCGGCGTTCACAATGTGTATTTCGAGTCGCCCGGCACAGCCCACGAATGGCTTACCTGGCGGCGGTGCCTCAACGACTTTGCTACGCGCCTTTTCAGGTAGTCCGCTGGGCCAAAAGAGCGGATGCACCATGGTAGGCGGAAAATGGCCAGGTGGTGGTGTGCTTCTAGGAGGACCTGAAGTCCGCGCTAGCGTGGTGCCGCGGTCCGGGCAAATTCTATCGTGTACACGTGCCCCGCTTTGACGCTTACACGCGCCAAAGAGTCGGCCACCGCCGGCGCCGGGAGTGTCGTGCGGCCGTCCCGAATACTCCGTAAGCCAACGCCGGGAGGGATCCGGAACTGCTGCACGCTATCCACCGAGGGCTTGAGCGTAGCGCTGGCGGGAAGTCCATCCGCCCAGACGAGATCGATCTCGACTCCTCCGCGGGCGCGCAGTCCGCTTACTTTGCCGGTGCTCCAGGCTTTCGGCAGCGCGGGAAGAAGCTCAATTTCGCCGGCATGGCTCTGCACCAGCATCTCG
>CAZARO010000495.1:0-4951 GCA_964487165.1 uncultured Solibacteraceae bacterium
AATGTAAGTGACATTGGGATGGCATCCTGCGGCCGATTGGCAATCGGCCTTCCGCAGTGTCGATGATATGATGCGGACCGGGCGGGTTACCAGGGGTACCCTCTGGCGCACTTAGGTTCTCAAAGTTTCAGACCATCTAAAAGAGCGCCCTCAACTCCGCCGCCTGCGCTACCAGAGTCACATGCACGGCGCTATCGTCGCGGCTGATTCGAATACGCCGCAGCAGGCCGGCGACGGCCGGTTGCCGACGAGTGCCGGCAGCTCCCAGCGTGACAAACGCGCGCACCGTTTCCTCCAGATGGCGCGCCGGTTCGGGACCGCGGCACATCCCCACGACATCGAGCGAAACCCGGTCCGTCAGCCGCGCCGTCAAGGTGGCGTATTCGGTCGAATGCAGTAAGCGATTCAGATTCTCGCCATTGCCGCTCACCGGCAGATTCGCATTACCCGCGGCCGCAATCCAGATATCGGCCGCTCCGGCCAGAGGTTCCGCGCGCGCCAGCAGAGTGTTGGCGGCCGCGGGATGGCCATGCGCAGATGCGGCGGAGCGCAGCCAGTCGGGAGACCCCGCCGCGGCCAACCCTTTCCCCAGAAGCGTAGCGCCGGCCGGCGGCTCGCGAAAATCGCCGCGAGTGAGTGCCAGGTAGTTAGCGCCATCGGACGCCACCAGTACCGTACGAGCCTCGCCCAGCGATGCCAGAAATGCCAGCGCTTCCGGCGGGAGCTGCTGACGAAGCGGTGAAGTGCGCAGGCGTTCCAGGTTGACGCCCGCCAGAATCGTGGCGGCGGCAGGCACGCACGCGGCCAACGCGGGATCGATGGCGGGAGGTGGTCCGCTACGGCAGGAAAGGCCGAATGCGGCCAGTGCGGCGACTACGCTGATTCGGGCCGGGGGCACTACAGGACATGATCGCAGACATCAGGACTCGCCGTTCTCGCCGGGGAAACAGATGCCCATGCTGCGCAGAAACCTGGCGTCGGTCCGCTGCCGCTCCAGGTCGTACGCGGGCGCGGGAACAATATCGAGATCGGCCGGTTTGGGACATTCTTCCCAGCATTCGGCAAGGTCCTTGACTACGTACATGGCCTTCCGGCAACCGATACACCACCAGTGAATCACCAGTTGATGTTCGGTGGACAGCCCCACCTGCCGGATGCGGGTGGGAACCAGGCCGCATTCGCAACTCAAGGCGAACTGACGGAATCTCATATTCGCGAAGTCCCTAAGTGGTTATCCCACAATTCAGGGCGGCGAAGGTAGTCCTGAAACGCCCCCGGAGTACCCGTCTGGCTCTAGTACAAAAAGGTCTAAACAAGGGCCCAGCCCTTGAAATCCTTTCAGGATTTGGAAGACAGAAGCGGCCCCTGCGGTCCGACGAAGTCTGACAGCCGGAGTGGGCTGTCGTTTGGCCATTTGCTCCCTAACTGGCGGGCTGAAGCCCACCCCCGGTGGCGCGCGCTTCAGCCGCTTCAGCCCGCGAGTGACAGCTCTGGCGGGCTGTCGGAAGTGAGAATGGCCGTGGGTGAGAACCTAATTAACGAAGCGGCGTGCGACCGTCCGTGCAATATCTAAAGTTATGAGAGTCACCCAGCGGCTGGTAAGGCGCGTCACGGTACGCTCAAAGTACAGAGGGCACTGTTAGTTGCGCGAAAGAAGTTGCACTCTGGAGATGGAGGCGGTACACAAGATGATTCTCATATACGCAGACGGCAGCAGAACGGAAGCTTTTCTCCTGGCACGGACGGAAAACAAGATTCGCGTGGCGGTCCGGGGCAGCGACGATCCGCTGGAACTGACCGACGTGCACGGCACCTGGGTATCGGAGGATTGCGAGCCGGTGCGGGTGGAGTTCGCCTGGCAGGGGAAGACTCGCGAGCAGGTGGTCAGCGAGGCCGACTGCATCTGTTCCCACGATCTGGCAGCGCGTTTGATCCATCTGCTGTGGAACGCCGACGAGGACTCGTCGGAGGCGAAGCAGAACGCTTTGCTTTCCGACACGGAAGCTTTCCTGCCGCTGTCGATTCAGAACTAAGGCAAGGGCTTCGCCTCCGGTTCGCGGGCTGAAGCCCGCGCCACCAAGATGTGTCGATCCCCCTGGTGGGGCGGGCTTCAGCCCGCCAGTTAGGGAGCAAGTTGCCAATCTGCCGGCCACCTTCGCCGCCCACTGCCGCGCAAAGAAAGAAGCTCACCGTTGGACGGGGGCAGGGCGCCGGGGAAATCTCGGCGTAGGATGGTGCGCGAAAGCCATCCGCGGACCCGCGCCCGGAGTTGCCGCCGTGTAGGTGATCTCCTGCCCGGGAGTGGCCGCGAAGGCGCGCAGCGAGGCATCGGAAATGCGCGCGGATCCGTCGTCGGGGATGAAGTTAGCGGCCACGGGATCGTACAAATACCCCACGATGCGCCCGTTTAGAACCAGGTGCGCCACCAGGTCGCACTCCGTGACCGCACCGTTCAACGCTTTGGAAACGAACGGCGCGCCGGCGCGCGCGATCAGCAGGTCGATGCGCGGACCTACGGCGGCGGCATTCGTACTCGTCAAGGTAATCTGCTGGCCCACAATAGGAGCGAGATCGCTGTCGAACGCCAGCAGGTACTGCTCCACGTCGCTGCGGGTTGCGTCGGGATTATCCTGCGGGAAGCCGGAGTTGCTGGTGGGATTGAACGGCGCGGCGCTCAAAAAGCGGAATACCGTGTCGACGGATCCATCGTTCAGGAAACCGAAGCCGCGAATTTGATCTCCCATCGGCCCGCTGTCGGGCGCACTCAGGAAACCTATCGACGGTGTGCCGAACATCCCCAGCTTATCGTAGAGATTGCGCAACTGCGGAATCTTCACCGTCTGCGTGAGTTGTTCGAAGCTCTGGTTGCCGCCGGCGCCGAAAAATCCATTCGACGGATCGAGCGTGTGACAGCCGTTGCAAGTGAAGGAAGCTTGCCCCACCAGAGCATCGAGGATCGGGGAGTTGACGCCGTCCGAGGGGCGGGTGCCGGAATAGAAGACCTGTCCGTTCTGCTGCGATGCGGTCAGCGAATTGTCCAGATTGCGCACCGGATTGGGCGGCGGCATCACCTGCAGTTGGAAGTTGGCGAAGCTTTGCATCTCCGAGGGCAACGGCTGGTCCGGGCTGCCCACCAGGGTCTGGAACGCGGGGCCGAAGTTCAGGAACGAAACGTTGGAATCGAATGCGGACGTGCCGAAGGGCCCCACCGAGCGGTCGCCGCGCCAATGCATCGCGCCGGAATTGCGCAGCCCGCGCAAAGTCTGGGTGGTCATGGGCCCCTTCATGGGGTGGAAGTCGGAAAGCTTGTTGCTGCCGTTGACCGCAGTTGGCACCAGCTTGGTACCGACCTCCAGCAGAAGGTTAAAGACTCCGCTCAAGTTGATGGGGATGGGGCTGGTGGTGACTGGGTTATCGGGATTCCCCAAGTCCCATGCCAGGTCGTCCTTGTCGCCAAAAATGTGGCAACTGGCGCAGGCAGCTTCGCCATTGCCGGAAAAATGCGTGGCATCGTAGAGGAACGGACGGCCGTGGATGACAGACTCCGGTTCGGGATTGAGCAGGGGAAACTTGCCGACCTGGGCCGCGGTGCTGAGGTTGACCACCTTCACGGCATCGTCGAACCGCGTCATGGCGTACAGCAGGCCGCGCGCCTCGTCCAGCAGCACACCGCTGACGCCGCCGCCGGTTACCGGAATATAATTCGCGCTGGCAGTCACCGGGTTGAAGGTATCCTGTTCCAGGCTGGCGGTGTCGAACACGCCGATCCTGCTCGATCCGAACGCCGCCACGTAGAGCGTCTTGCCGTTGGCGGTGACGGCCATGCCGGTCGGCATGGACAGGCTGTGGTTCTTGGCCGTAGGGTCGAAACCGGGCGAGCCGGCCAGCAGGCTGTAGTCGATGTGCTTGTTCAAATGGCGCGGCGAGACAGTAGACCCCGCGATCACCGTAATGTCCGCTTCCGCCAGATGGCCCTGCACCGTGTGGCCGGCGAAGATCCCCGGGCCCTCGAAGCGCGCGGTGTTGAAGGCGTTGGTATTCGAAACATACAGCGTGCCGCTCACGGGGTTCGCCACCATATTGAATAGGGTGGTGCCGACGTGCGCGAATGCCGCGGTCTGCGCCAGCGTGTTGGCGTTCACGGCGAAGACGTCGGTATCGGGCAGGCTGAAGCGCACCGAGCCGTCCCACACGCGATTCAGCTCATCTTCCCAATGGCCAGCAGCGTTGTTGTATTGCACGATGAGGCCGACTTCCGGCGCGGGCTGCTGTTGCGAATCGGTGGCCGGGCCGGGATTGCCGCCCGGGCTCACGGTGTTATCCGCCAGGGTGCACGGGGTATTCGGCTGAAAGCCGGGACACACGCGGCCCTGCGCTACCACGGTGGTCTGGTTGCCCGTCTTGAATCCGGCCACGTACACCGTATTGCCATCGGGGCTCACCGCCAGCGCGCGCGGCGTATCGGTGAAGAAGCTCAAAATGCGCAGCGGCGTGCCGCCCATGGTGGTCCCCGGATTGGCCGGGTCGAACACCCACACGTCGGCTCGCGGGACTCCCGCGGTGGTCAGTTGCGGATCGCCCGCTCCCGGAACGTTGGCCAGCGAGAGGTCGCTGCGCTGCTGCCCGCGATGGGCGGTGGTAATAAAGGCCCGCACGGGAGAGCCGGCGAAGACGATGTCGCGTGGCTCATCGCCCACCAGCAGCGTGCGGACAACGTGCGGTGTGCCGGTGAGGCTGACGATGCTAACGCTGTCCGAGAGCAGATTTGTGACCCACACTTCGGTACTGGAGCGGACGGCCACGGCGACCGGTTCCAGCCCTACGGGAACGCGATAAGAGAAGACGGGAAGTCCCGAAGTGAGGTCGAAAACCTCGAGCGTGTCGTTGGGGGTGTTGACGGCGAACAGCGTGGTCCCATCGGCCGACTCCGCCAACGGACGAACCTGCCCGC
>CAZARO010000496.1:0-4949 GCA_964487165.1 uncultured Solibacteraceae bacterium
GCTATCAGCCCTCCGGCGGATCGAACTTATACCAGCAGTGGATCGATGGGCTGGCCGTCCAGTGGGCCGATTCGGTGGCGTCTCCCAACGGCGAACTGGACGCTCCGCTATGGCGCGCGAAGCGCTTGCAGACGGGGCTGGCGTCGTGGGCCACGCTGCGGCACGCCACCGTGCTGGTGAATGAGCGGGTATCGGCCGAGTGCGGGGAGGGCGCGTTCGAGTTCATCGTCATGCGTCCGCCGCGCGGGTATGTGGAGCCCGATCCGCCGACCTTTGCGCGCCTTGCCGATCTGTTCGCTGCGGCCACAAAGCTGGTGTCGTCGCCGGACGCCGGGCTGGCCGGCTCGCTTCCCACCGCGGATCGGGACCGCGAGGCGCTGCAGCAGGGGCTCATCCGGCGCCTGGGCGAGACCGAGGCCAAGGCGCGCCTGTTTCAAGCCATCGCGCTCAAGGAGACTCGCGGCGAGCCTCTCACGGCCGCCGATTACGAAGAGATCCTGTACTTCGGCCGCGTGGCGGAGCATCACTTTCTGATTTACAAGAGCCTGGCGAACAAGGATCTGGCATTGTCCAACCCCGACCCGATGCCGAAAGTGGCGGACATTTCGGATGTGGCGGGCGGCGCGCCATATGGACTGGTGGCCGTGGGACGTCCGCTCGAATGGGACCACGCCGTGCCTTTCTTCGGCCGGCGCGAGATGGTGAAGGGCGCGGCTTATTCGTTTTACGAGCTGCTGTCGGACAAACTGCTGGACGATGCCGATTGGCTGCAGTCGCTTGCCACCCAGCGGCACCCTGCGTGGATCGCGCCTTATGTTTCGGGGAATAATCTGTCATGCCCGCCGCGAAAACCGTTCTGATTTCCGCGTGGCTGCTGGCCGCCGTGTCAGCCTTCGCGCAGGATGACGCGCGCCTGCTCTTCACCGGTGACGTGCTGCTCTCGCGGCAGGTGAGGAAAGAAATCGAGCGCACCGGCCGCTTTCCCTGGGATGGTTTCGCCGACCTCTTCCACGGCGCCACATGGGTAGCCGGCAACCTGGAAGGCGCCGTCGGCAAGCCCGAGGACTGCTCGCCCGTGGAGTCCGCCAGCCCGTGCTTCGACATTCCCGCGGCGCTTGTTCCGCTACTTTCCAAAGCCGGCTTCCACGCCATGGGGATGGCCAACAATCACGCTGCCGATCTGGGCGCCGCCGGCATCGAGGCCACGCAGAACGCCTTGCGGGCGCAGGGCATCGACGCGCTTTCGTACGGAAGCTCGCCTCATTTCGTGCTGCTCGGCGGCCATTCCGTGGCGGTGATCGCGCTCTCCGCGGTCCCCGGCCGCGACGGTGCGCGCGTCGAGATCCCATCCCTGGCGTTGCGGCAAAAACTGCGGCTGGCGCGCAACACGGCCGAGCTGGTGGTGGTCTTCATCCACTGGGGCAGCGAGCTGCTGGACTGGCCCAATCTCGACCAGCGCCACGCCGCCGAATGGCTGGCCGAGAATGGCGCCGATCTCATCGTGGGCCATCATCCCCACGTGGTGCAGGCTCCGCAGTGCGTACTCGGCAAGCCGGTTTTCTATTCGCTCGGCAACCATGTGTTCGACCAGAAGTATCCCGCTACCAAAGAAGGTCTCATCGCCGATTGCCGGATCCGCGGCGGCATGTTGAGCTGCGGCGGAATTGCGACGGTCACACCGGTGGGCAGCGCGTTCCCGCAAATCGCGCCAGGCGGAGCCGGCTTGCCAGGCTGCCCGGTAACGCTCCGCCCCGCGCCAGTTGTGAACGGAGTCTCGCTGCGCGTGCTGGAAGCCGGCATCGGTTACGCGATCGAAGGCACGCCCGCCGGCGCGCGTCCCTGGCGCTCGCAGGTGTTGCCGCTGGTCTCCGCCGAAGTGGGAAAATTGGCCGGCGACGCGGGCCCCGACCTGCTCTTCACGCTGGAGCAGCATTACTCCTCCATCGACCGCGAGGAGGGCGTGCGTCCTTATGTATACGAGGTTCGTCCCGCGGGCCTGGTGGCGCGCTGGCGCGGCAGTGCGCTGGCGTGGCCGCTGCTGGACGCCGCGCTGCTGCCGGGCGGCGGCGGAGTGATCTGCGCGCTGCATCGCCGCGACTCCTTCCTGGAACTGCAGCCCGGTTCCACGGGCGTACGAACGGCGGCGTATCGCTGGCAGGGTTTCGGGTTCGCCGGTGTGGACGATGCGGATGTGCTGCGGCGCTGCCGGGCGGTGCTGGGCGCGCAGGAGTGAGCGTGATCATTTTCCCGGCAAGTTCTTCCGCGGGATGTCGGCGACGGTGTAATCCGCCGGTATCTCGAACAGCGCCGGATCCTGCATGGTGCGCACGATGTTGACCAACTGGTAGGTGGTCTCGCCGAAGCGCGGGTCGGTGTTGACGCTTTTCACCAGCACCTGCAGGTCGGCCGAATACCAGCGCTCGTCCACCATTTGCAGATCGCGGTCGTTGCCGATGGTGCCCGCCGGAATGGTGCGCGTTTCGCGCGTTCCGGTGGCCATGACGCCGCTCACTTCTTTATCTCCTAACTGCACCGCGGCCACATGCGGAGCAACCTTCCCGCGCATATTCTCCACGAGAACCATCACCTTGCCCTGTGCCACGGACACAGACCCGTTGACTGCATCGGCGGGGATGGGATTCTTGTGGACCGTCTTGGTGGCGCGGTCCAGAATAGCCACGAATCGCGCCACCGGGTCCATGATCACCACGGTGGTCCTGCCGTTTATGCTCTCTTCGATGCGCGTGCGTCCCAGGTCGTCACGGTAGATCAGGTCGGTATCGGAGTTCTCGATCTTGGTTCCGTTGGCCAGCATCTGCAGCGTATGGCGCGTTTCGGTGGCGGAGAACGGCTTGCCGGTCACATTGAGCAGGCCCATGCGGCCATCCGGCCCAATCATCCCGGCGGTCACCGTTTCGGCGCCCGGCACCGCCGTCACGTCGCGCTGATAGGCGAACTTCTCGACGCGGATTTCCTGCTCTACCAGCTGTGCCGGCGCGCTGCTTGCCGCCAGCGCCATTACCCAAACCCATCTCATTGGCTGCTCCTATCGGAAACCGTAAAGACCACCGGGCGGATGGCTCTCGGCCGGCCATCCTGGCCGACCATCACGTCGGCCCGCACGCTGCCCCCGGGGTCGGAGGTGGGGACGCGGAATCCCGCGGCCACCAATTCCGCCACCGGCACTTGTTCCTGGACCACCATGACGCGCTCGTAAGGCTCCAGCGGCGGGGTGTACGGAATGGGGAAGAAGGCTTGCGATTCGGCGGGCGCCGCGGCCTTCGGTTCGGGCCGCAGCAGCAGAGCGCCGGCCACGAGCGATGCCGCCATGGCGCCACACATCGCCAGGGCGCGTGTTGCCCGTACGGTGCGGCGGCGGCGATGCGCGCGGTCGAACTCCGCCATCACCGCGGCTTCCAGCCCCGCCGGCGGCTCCACTGCGGCCACGCGCGCGGCGAGATCCCGCAGGGAGGGTCCAAGTTGCGGGTCGTTCATATCGGGCACCTCACTTTCTTACTATGCAACTTGCGTTGCAGCAATTCATGAGCGCGATGCAGGCGCGACCATACCGTGCCCACCGCGCACCCCAGCACGGCGGCGGCCTGCTCATTGCTCATTTCCTCCATGTCGCAGAGAATCACGGCCTCGCGATATCGCTCCGGAAGGCTGCCGATGGCCTTCCACAGGTCGGCGGCATCGTCGTCTTCGGCGATCGGCCGCGGAAGCTCCGGGGCGGCGTCCGCGATTTCGTTCAGGGGCAACCATCTTTGTTCTTCCCGCCGGCGCCGCCGGAGGAACTGGCGGGCCACTCCTCCCAGAAATGCTGGCAGATTGCCGCGCTCCGGGTCAAACGCGGCGGGGTGATGGACCAGCCAGACGAAAACATCCTGCGTCACCTCGCCGGCCTGTTCCCGGTCGCCGGTGAGGTACAGGGCGAAGCGGAAAACCGCCCCGTGGTGAGCCCGGTAAAGTGCTGAAAACGCGTCCCGATCGCCGTTTCGGAATCGGCGCACCAGCTCGCCATCGGGAGTTCGTCCACTATCCTCCACAGGTTCTCTGACGATTATTGCCGCGGAAAGGCCGCCAGCTTCCGGAATATTTTGAGACGGACCGGAGCGGTCGACCACATACATACTTGCGCATCCAGATCGCTAGCGGGCTGTTGGCCGCCCTGGCCGGCATGTCGGCGGCCACAGCGCAGGGGACGGCTGACGCCTACGTGGTGAAAATCCCCGGCGCGAACATCACCTCCACGGTGACGTTATCCACCTGGGGCGGCAACGGGGTTGCCGGCCAGGCGCTGACCATCCCCTTCGTACTTTCCCTCGCCGGAACCACCGCACCAGCCTCATTCCAAATGGATGTCGGCTTCGACCCGGCGAAGCTGACGTTCGTCTCGGCCAGCGCGGCACCGCTACTGACCGGCGCCGGCAACGGGCTCACGTCGAGCACGGTGTCGAGCGGCGATGTGCGCCTCACCACCACCGGCCCCAACCAGAACGCCCTCGCAAGCGGCATCGTGGCTTGGGCCACTTTCACCATGGCGGCATCCTTCGGCACTGCCGCCACGCCGGTGACGCTGGTGAACTGCATGTCGGCCGATCCGCTGGGAAACCCGCTGTCCACCGGTTGTATCGCGGGTACCGTCGGCCTGTTCAGCTGCGACGTCAATCGCGACGGAAGCGTGGGGGTGGCCGACGTGCAGACGATGATCAATGAGGCTCTCGGCGCTTCGCCCGCCATGAACGATTTGAATCAGGACGGCATAGTCAACGTGGCCGACATCCAGAAGGTGATCGACGCGGCGATGGGGCGGGGCTGCGTGTATTGAGGTGGGGCAGGATGGCATCCTGCAGCGGGTTGGTAACCCGCAGGCGAGCTCTGCTCGCCGCTGGGCTTTGGCCATTCATGCGTGCAGTCGGCTAGAAGGGTGGGGCAGGCAATCGTGC
>CAZARO010000497.1:0-4947 GCA_964487165.1 uncultured Solibacteraceae bacterium
TGAATACATATGGGCCGATCGTCATCGTCGGCACTCGGCTTTTGCAGGTAATGCACGATGACCGAGATGCGGCGGTTGGCCGGGTCTTCGGGATTCTCCGGCTTCCGCAGGCGCTGATCGGCATAACCGCGGACTTGCGACACCTGCCCGGGGCCCAGTCCGTTCTCCTGCATGATGCGCCGCGCCGAGTTGGCCCGGTCAGCAGACAACTCCCAATTGGTATAGTTTCCGCTGCTGGAGTAAGGTTTGGAGTCGGTATGACCCTCGATCGACAAGCTGTTCGGCAGCTTGCCCAACTGCTGCGCCAGCAAAGTCAGAAGCTCCTTGCCCTGATCGTTGGGCTCCCTGGTGCCGATGGGAAAGAAGGCGCCTTTCTCGGTCTCCATCAACTCGATGCGCAGACCTTCGGCGGTGATGGTCATCTCGATCTGGTCCTTGAGCTTCTCGGTGATATCGACCTTGTGGATGGCGGCGGCGAGCTCATCCTTTATCTTGTCCAGGTTTTCTTTGGTGACGACGAAGTTCTCCCCCGCGCCATTTTCGCCGTTCCCCACCTTCTTGGACTTGCCGGTTGGGTCTTTGAAGTAGCCGCCCACTGCTACCTTGATCTGTTTGCTGCTGTTGAGCAGCCAAAGCACGATAAACAGGGCCATCATGGCGGTGACGAAATCGGCATAGGCCACCTTCCAGGCGCCTCCGTGGTGACCGCCGTGGGCCACTTTCTTCTTGATGACGATGATGGGTGCGATTTGAGCCATGGCGCATCGCCTCTAGGCGGCAGCGCTGGCTGCCACACCCTTGTTCTTGCACAGTTTTTCCAGTTCCTGGAAGGAGGGCCGCACATGTCCCGGAACCGCGCGCCGGCCCACCTCGACTGCCAGGATCGGCGCCAGCCCCTTGATGAAAGCCATCATGCAAACGCGCAAAACATGATAGTAGGCATTCTCGTCGTCGGCGGTTTTCGACATGTTCCCGGCGATGGGCCCCAACAGGCCGTAGCACAGCAAAATGCCCAGAAACGTGCCCACCAGCGCGGCCGCAACGTGGTGACCGATCTCCTCCGGCGGACCGCCGAGGGCCCCCATGGTAATTACCACACCCAGAACGGCGGCGACAATTCCGAGGCCGGGCAGGGAATCCGCCATGGTGCTTAACGCGGCCACCGGCTGGCTGGCGCCGTGATGGTGTACCTCCATGTCCAGCTCCATCATCTGGTCAATGTCGAACGGTTCCACCGTGCCCGCCGATGCGGTGCGCAGCGTGTCGCAAATGAAGTCCCGGACGTGGTGGTTCTTGACGATGGCCGGATAGGCGGTGAATACTTTGCTCTTCGCCGGCTCTTCGATATCGTTTTCAATCGCCGCCAGCCCGCTGCGGCGCGCCAGGTTGAACAGGTCGTAGAGCATTTTCAGGGTGTCCAGATAACGCTTCCGGTTGTACGGCGACCCGGTGAAGACCCCCGTGATCCCGCCCAGAATGGCTTTTAGGATGTACAGCGGATTGCCCACCAGAACCGTGCCCACCGCCGCGCCGGCTATAATCACCAATTCGGCAGGCTGGACCAGCACCAGCAGGCTGCCCTTCTCCATCAAGAAACCGCCGATGACAGCGCCAAAAACTACCAGGATTCCGATTATCGAGAACATAGCTCCTCAGGAGGTAGGGATCAGACACCCTACGTCCATATCGGCGTGAGGCTGAGTTTCTAGAGGAAATCTACTTAGGCCGTTTCTGCCGAGCCGCGCGCGAAAGTAAGCGGTTTATCTTGCTTACTTCGCGTCCCGCCAGTTGTCGCCCACCCCGATATCCACCAGCAGCGGCACCTTCAATTCGCACGCGCCTTCCATCTCCCGCTTGACCAGTTCCGAGACGGCCGGCAACTCCTCCGGCGGACACTCGAACACCAGCTCGTCATGCACCTGCAGGAGCATGGCGCTGCGGTAGCCGCCCGACGCCAGCAGGCCGTCGATGCGCACCATCGCCAGCTTGATGAGATCGGCCGCGGTGCCCTGCAGCGGCGAGTTCACCGCCGTGCGCTCGGCGAATCCGCGGGAGTTGGCGTTGCGGCTGTTGATATCGGGAATGGGGCGTTCGCGGCCGAACAACGTGCGCGTCACACCCGACTGACGCACTTCCGCGATGGTGCGATCGATAAACGCGCGCACTCCGGCGTAGCGCGCGAAGTAGTTCTTGATGTATTTTTCCGCCTCGGAGCGCGGAATGCCCAACTGCTGCGCCAGCCCGAAGCCGCTGATGCCGTACACGATGCCGAAATTCACCGCTTTGGCCGAGCGGCGCGCTTCCGGCGTCACCAGCAGGGGCGCCACGCCCAGCACTTCCGACGCCGTGCGCGTGTGGATGTCCTCGCCATTGCGGAACGCCTCCAGCAGGAGCGGATCGTCGGAGAGATGCGCCAGCAGACGCAGCTCGATCTGCGAATAATCGGCCACCAGCAGCTTCCAACCTTCGCGCGGAATGAACGCCGCGCGGATCTCGCGGCCCAACGCCGTCCGCATGGGGATGTTCTGCAGGTTCGGGTTCGACGACGACAGCCGTCCGGTGGCCGCGCCCGCCTGGTTGAAGCTGGTGTGCAGGCGGCCGGTGCGCGCGTCGATCTGCGCCGGCAGCGCGTCCACGTACGTGCCCTTGAGCTTGGTGAGCTGGCGGTATTCCAGCACCTGGCGCACGATTTCGTGGTCCGGCGCGAGCGCTTCCAGAATGTCCACCGCGGTAGAACGCGTCTTCCCCTTGCCGTATTTTACCGGCGCAGGCAGCTTCAAATCGTCGAACAGCACGTCGCCCAGCTGCTGCGGCGAGCTGATATTGAAAGGCCGCCCGGCCAGCCGGTGGATGTCCGCCGTGAGGCGCGCAATCTCCGTCTCCATCAGCGTGGAGAGGCGCTTCAATTCCACAGGGTCGATGCGGATGCCGGTGCGCTCCATGCGCGCCAGCACGCCCGCCAGCGGGAGTTCGATCTCGCCATAGAGTTTGCGCAGGCCGCGCCCGTCGATGGCCGGCGCCAGCATGCCGAAAAGCTCCAACACGATATCGGCATGCTGTTCCGCCGCCGCGCCCAGCTTCAAATCGAGGCGCCGGCGAGCCTGTTCTTCCAGTGTGACGCCGCCCGGGTCGGCATCCAGCAGGAAGGCGTACAGCATGACGTCGTGCTCAAAGCCGCGGCCCTCGATGCCCAGGCGCGCCAGGTCCAGCAGCGCGGTCTTCACGTCGCAGGCGATTTTGGGCACGGAGCCGCACTCCAGAATCGGTTTGAGATGCGGCAGGTTTTCGGCCGTCACGGCGCGCGCCTCCCCCGGGCGCCAGGCCAGCCCGATGCTATCTATGGCGAATTCGCCCTCGGCCGATTTCGCAATCGCGATGGCGATGGGCGCGCCATCCGGTATGGCCGCTATCCACGCCTTGAGCTCGTCCTCGGTGCCAATGGCACGATAATCGCGCGCGCGAGTGTCTTCGCCGGGGCCGAGCTCTTTGAGGAGCGAATGAAACTCCATGTCCTTATAAATCGCCTTCAACGCCGCCTCGTCGGGATCGAGCGTGCGCAAGGCATCGAGCTCGAAGGGCACCGGCACGTCGGTCGATATGGTTGCCAGGCGCTTGCTCATGCGGATTTGTTCGGCGTGATTCTGCAGGCTCTCGCGGTAGGCCTTGCGCTCCACCTCAGCGGCATGTTCCATGGCGCCTTCCACCGAGCCGAAACGTTCGATCAGAGCCTGCGCGCCCTTGTCGCCGATGCCGGGCGCGCCGGGAATGTTGTCCACGGCGTCGCCGCGCAGCGCCAGCAGGTCGGCCACCTGGTCGGGCCGCACACCCATGAAGATTTTGACCTTGTCGGGGTCGTACCACTCGTCGTCCTTGGCCGGATTCAGCATGGAGATGCGGCCGGTCACCAGTTGCAGCATGTCTTTATCGCTCGAGACGATCACCACTTCGCACCCCGCCGCCGCCGCGCGCCGCGCGAGTGTGCCGATCACATCGTCCGCCTCGAACCCGGAGTATTCCAGCACCGGAACCCGCATGGCATCCAGCAACCGGCGCACGTAAGGGATCTGCTCCAGCAAGTCCGGCGGCGTCTCCACGCGATTGGCCTTGTAATCCGCAAACTCCGTGCTGCGGTGCGTCGGCTCTGCACTTTCATAAATCGCCGCCATGTACGCCGGCCGGTGCTCTCGGGCGAGTTTGCGCAGCATGTTATTGAAGATGTACACCGCCTCGGTAGCGAGCCCGGTAGAAGTGCGCATGGGCGGCGCGCCGCTGCGCGCGCGAGCGTGATAAGCGCGGAAGATGAATCCGAAGGTATCGATGAGAAAAACTCGTGGGGAGGCCACGTGGCCATGATACTCCCTCGCGAAACCGCCGATTCGGAGCCGCTCCAATTCAGAGCCGCGACCGTAAAGCGCTCTTCTATTGAGCGGTCGTCCCTTGATCCTGAGACTCGTCGACCGCCATGGCATCACCCTGCTCTGCCACAACGTACTGAATCGCCGCCGGGACGTGCTGCGGTCTCCACAGCCACCGGGTGCTGCCGTGACGCGCCCAGTCGCATCTCATTCAAGCGACGGCTGGCGTAAGCTTTGAAGCCGTTCATCACCCGCTCCGGTGCAGCTTCTGCTTCCACCACGATGTGAATGTGATTGCTTCGGACATGCGCCGCCCGCGGACCCCAGCCGCGATGCCCACACACTCCTGAATCGCTTCCAATACCACGCCACGCCGCGCCTGGTGCAATTAATAGGGTAATAGGGAGCCTGATCCACCTGCTTTGCCGCGGCTGCGGCGCGCTGCGAGTCCACTGCCGGATTCGCTGCCGGGGAGATGACATCCATCGCAGGCAAATACAATCAGGCGTGGTGTCCCGTGCAATCCTTGACCACCTTGCGCTTCGCGATGTGGGGCAGCCTTTCAGGCTGCGGACCCGCTTTCCAGCGGGTC
>CAZARO010000498.1:0-4943 GCA_964487165.1 uncultured Solibacteraceae bacterium
TGTTGGTAAGCTTGCGCCGCAGAATCGGCGCCGAGATTTCCGGCAGCTTCAGCGAATAGGAGCCGCCCATGCCGCAGCACATGTCGGCCTCAAACATCTCCGTAAGCTCATAGCCCGCCTGGCCGAGCAACTCGCGCGGCGCACGGTCGGCCCGCAGCGTCTTCTTAAGATGGCAGGAATCGTGATACGTGATCTTCGCGAGCCGGTCGCCTTCAACCGGGGTGAGGCGGCCTTCGTCGACCAGCTTCTTTACCATCGTCGAGAAGTCCATTACCTTCGCGGCCAGCTGCTGCGCGCGGGCGACCTTCTCCGTCATGCCGACACTCGTGAAAGTCTTGGCGAAATCGTGCTTCAGTGCCACCGTGCAGGTGGGGCATGCCGACACTACGTACGCCACATCGTCCGCCAGCAGAGCGTCGATGTTGGCGATCGCATTGCCGGCGGCCACTTCATAAGCGCCGCTGAAACGGGCCGGAGCTCCGCAGCAGGTTTGCCCTTCCGGGAAGACCACTTCTATGCCGGCCTTATTGAGCAGTTTGACTACCGCCTCGCCGGTTTCCGGATACGCGAAATCGATCAGGCAGCCGGCATAGAACGCCACCTTCTCTTTCGATTGCGGCTGCGCGATCTGCGTGAACTTGTCGCGGAACGGCACTTCGGCCACCGCCGGAAGGCTGCGAAATTCGCACAGATCGGAGAGGAACATGGGCAAGTGGCGGATGAAGCCGTCTTTCGCGAAAGGCTTCTGCACCGTCGACGCCGCCCGCAGCATGGTGTGAAACAGCCGGCGATTGTTGACGATGGCGAACGCCGCCTTTTCCTTGAGCGATGGCCCCTGCTCTTTGGCAACCCTGCGGCGCAACTCCAGAATCATGTCGGGAATCGGCACCTTGCCGGGGCAGACGTCCACGCAGTTGCCGCACTGAATGCACAGCCCCTGAATGTCCTCGGACTTCTTTAGTTCGTCGAACCACGCGGTGAGAATGGTCCCGATGCCGCCGGTATAGATCTTGCCGAAAACGTGCCCGCCCACCAGCCGGAATACCGGGCAGACATTCAGGCAACTGGCGCAGCGAATGCACTGCAGAGCCTCCTTGAACGCCGGGTCGTTGGACATGTCGGTGCGGTGATTGTCCATCAGAACGATGTGCAGGTTCTTGAGGCTGCCATCGGGATTGGGCGAGGGTCCGGTGATTATGGAGACGTAGCTGGTAAGCAATTGCCCCGTGGCGCTGCGCGGCAACGCAGTGAGAATCGGCAGGATATCGTCGAAATGCGCCACCAGCTTTTCGACGCCCACGATGGCGACGTGCGTTTTCGGAAGGGTGGTGACCAGGCGCGCATTGCCTTCATTGGTGATAATGACGATGCTGCCGGTCTCCGCCACCGCGATGTTGGCGCCCGAGATGCCCATCTCCGCGTTCAGAAACTTGGTCCGCAGTTCCTTGCGCGCCAGCTTCACCAGCGCCGGAATATCCGCCGCCAGGCGCTGGTTCACTTCCTTACTGAAGACCTCGGCCACCTGCTCCTTGGTCATATGGATGGCTGGCATTACCATGTGCGACGGCCGCTCGCCCGCCAGCTGCACGATCCACTCGCCCAGGTCCGTCTCGCTGACCGTCAGGCCGGCCTTTTCCAGGTGCGGATTGAGATGCACCTCTTCCGAGGCCATGGATTTCGACTTCACCACGCTCTTCACGCCGTTTTCGCGCGCCAGGTATTCGATGTACCGGTTCACGGATTCGGGATCGCGGGCGCGGAAAACTTTGGCGCCGCGAGCTTCGGCGTTCTTGGTGAAAATGTCGGCCAGTTCGTTGAAATGGGCCGCGGCGTAGCCTTTTACTTCTGCGATACGCCCGCGGACCTCTTCGAAATCGATGCCTTCGTAAGCTTTCGCGCGGCTGATACGATAGGCTTCCGAAAACCTCCCAAGCGCCCCCGTGAGGTTGGCGTTATTCACCGCGGAGTGAATCGATTCCTTGAAGGCCGTGCTCATCAGTTCCTCCCCAACTCGTCGACGAAGACGATCACCAGCCGCGATGGCCCATGCACCCCGATGGTCAGCACGCGTTCGATATCGGCCGTGCGGCTGGGGCCGGTGATCATGGAGATATAGCCGCTGCGGCTGGGATGGACGCGCGCCAGTGCCGCCGCCATGTCGGCCTCGATGGCGTCGGTCGGGACCACCGCCACGTGAATCACCGGAAGCGCGGAGGCCAACCGCCGCTCCACCGGCGCGGCGTCGGTAACCAGCGTGCCCGTGCTGGCGATGGCGCACTCGATCTGGCTGATTCCTACTTTGGACTTTTCGGCGGCATCCAGGGTGACGTCGAATGTGAGGCCGGGAATTTGTGCGGCAAGGCTGGCGCGGTCCGCGCCGTCGAGCAGCGATCCCGCGACCCATACTGCGGGTCCCTGCTCGGCGTGCAGGAACCTGGTGATGAAGTCGACCGCCTCGCTCCTGGTGGCCACGCGATGCACCTCGGCGCTGACCGCCTCGGCGCGGGCTTTGAAGGTCTCAAAAAGTGTCGGCATGGGTTGCTCCCAGGCGGGCTTTCCAGCCTTTCGCGGGCTGAAGCCCGCGCCACCAAGATCTGTCGATCCACCTGGTGGGGTGGGCTTCAGCCCGCCAGTTAGTTAGGGAGCAAATGGCGATTGCCTGCCTCACATCACTGTACATCGCCATCGCTTCCCTCCTTGCCCTTTTCCGCGCGGTACGCGTCCGCCAGCAGCGAAATATAATGGCGAACTCTCTGCTTGCTTCCGAAGCGATGGGTACTGTCCAAAAGCTGCATCATGCACGCCGGACAGCCGGTGGCGATGGTGCTGGCGCCGGTAGCTGCGGCGTCGGTAGCCTTGCGCTCGGCGATGACGGCGGAAGTTTCCGAGTGCGTCAAGCCGTACGATCCACCGCTTCCGCAGCAGGCGTCCGGCCGCGCCATTTCCTGGAAGATCACCCCGGGGATGGCGCGCAGAATCTCGCGCGGTTCGCGGAATACCTTCATCGACTTTTTCAAATGGCAGGAGTCGTGATACGTCACCACCGCGTCCACCCGACCCTCGGGAACGCGGTACGGCAGGATGCTGGTGAGGAACGTGGAAATATCGAACGTGCGCGCGCTCCAGTACGCCACCTTCGGGGCGTAAATAGTGTCGTCCGCCAGCACGCGCGCGAACTCATGCTGCCACGCGCCGCCGCAGGAGCCGCAGCCGGTGACGATGTATTCCGCGCCGCTCTGCTCCATGGCGTCGAGGTTGCGCCGCGCCAGCGTGCGCGCGCTTTCCACGTCTCCGTGTACCAGCGCGGGGGTCCCGCAGCACTGCTGCTCCTTAGGGACGACCACCTCCACGTGGTTTTCGGTCAGCACGGCGATCAGGTCAAGGCCGGCTTGCGGGTAGAAATAATGGAATGAGCATCCCGTGAAGAAGGCCACGCGCATTTTGGATTGCTCCGCCGGAATCACCCGCGGCACGCGTTCGCGCAAGGGGTTGGCGGTGGGCGAAGGAAAGAGGCGATTCTCATCGAAGCCGGCGTGCTGGCCCAGAATCGCGAATGGCGAGCGCGGAGAGATGGCTCGCAGCCGCAGATCCTCGCGGAATACCAGCCCTTGCAGCAGCGCGCCCACTTTCATCGCCCCGTCCATCACCACGGGCGACCGGAGACCGGCGAAAATCGCGGCCTTCAACCAGGGCAGCCCGTTCTTTTTCACGATGGCGGCGCGCAAGTCGAGCATGATGCGGTCGAATTGCACGCCTGAGGGGCAGGCCTGCATGCACGACTTACAGACCAGGCAGTCGAAAAGCGTGTCGATGACTTCGCGGTCGTCGAGCGCCAGGTCGCCCGCCAGCACCGCTTCGGCGATGGCGATTTTGCCGCGCGCCACCGCGCCCTCGCTCTTTTCCGCGCCATAGACCGGGCATACCGACATGCACATGCCGCACTTCATGCACCGGTCGAGCTCCAGGCGGACGTCGGGGAAGCTTTCGAGACCCGTGGTGTGTCCGGATTCAGCCGACATGCGCGGGCTCTCTCTCTGGCACCAGTTTGCCGGGGTTCAAAATGCCCTCGGGATCGAGTGCATACTTGATACTGCGCATGAGGTTCAAGCCGCTCTCCCCCAGTTCGTTGCCCAGAAACTTCATCTTGGCGATACCGATGCCGTGTTCTCCCGAAAGCGTGCCGCCCAGCGCCAGCGCGGTATCGAAGATCTCCTCCACCGCGTGGTGAACGCGCGCCATTTCGCCGGCGTCGTTCTTGTCGGCCAGGATGGTGGGGTGCAGGTTGCCGTCGCCGGCGTGCCCGAAGGTGCCCAGCACCAGGTTGTACTTGCGCCCGATGTTGGCGCAGGCCACCAGCATCTCGGTGATGCGGCTCCGCGGCACAGTGGCATCTTCCAGGACCACGGTATTGTTGAGCGACGCCAGCGCCGGCAGCGCGGCCCGCCGCGCGGCCCAGAGCTGATCGCGCTCGGCATCGGAATTCGCCAGCCGCAGTACGCCGTGGTTATCGGCTACATTCTTGATCACCGCGTCGGCTTCGCGATCCACCACCGCGGCCGCCATGCCATCCACCTCGATGAGCAGCAGCGCCTCCGCGGCCGGCAGGCCGACGTGAGCATACGCTTCCACTGTCTCGATGGTCTTGCGGTCGAGAATCTCCAGCGTGGCCGGAATCACCTGCGCCTTGATGATGCCGGCAACGGTGTTGCCCGCGTCTTCGATGGTCTGGTAAGTGGCTAACATGGTGCGCCGGAATTTAGGCGCCGGAATCAGCTTCACGGTGATCTCGGTGATGATTCCGAGGGTGCCTTCCGAGCCCACGAACAGGCTGGCAAACTCGTAGGCCGTGACGTTCTTTACGGTTTTGCCGCCGAAACGGACCTTGTCGCCGTTGGCCAGCACCACTTCCATGCCCATCACATAGTGTTTGGTGACGCCGTACT